>CAJLUE010000012.1 GCA_905209765.1 uncultured Collinsella sp.
ACGCTGACGTCGTTCGATCCCGACAACATGACCGACAAGGACTTTTCGGCGGTTCGCCCCTCGCAGGCGGTGATCGAGGCGTTTCATCGTCTGCGCGACGCAGGGCACAAGGCGTTTATCTGCACGGGTCGTCCCTTGTGGCTGATTGCCGATGGCCTGCGTGCTTTGGAGCCTGCGGGGGTCGTTGCCATGGCGGGGGCGACGCTCGAGGTCGAGGGCCGCGTGGTGCATGAGGACTGCTTTGACGAGGACGTTATCGAGGAGCTCGCGCGTCGTATGGCCGCGGCAGGGATTGAGGCCTTTTTCGAGACCAACGTTGCTACTTTTGCCCTGGAACCCGCGGGTGTTGAGCAGTCGTCTCTGATCGGCACGTCTGTGGTACACAGCGCCGAGGAGATGCGCGTCGACGGCAGTCTGCGCGTGGGCAAGGTATGCCTCAGTGTGCCCAGTTTGGCTCGCGTAGCCAATGATGACGGCTTTATCGATCGCGAGTTTGAGCTGTGCAACACCGGTGGCCAGAATCGCGAGCTGAGCCCCAAGGGCATTGACAAGGGCGTGGGCGTGGCGCGAGCGCTGGCGTATCTGGGCCGCACTGGCAATGCACGCACCTTTGGCTTTGGCGATTCGGGCAACGACCTGGGCATGCTCGCCGCCGTCGAGACAGCCGTGGCCATGGGTAACGCCATGCCCGAGGTCAAGGCGGTCGCCGACTACGTGACCGACGATGTCGCACACGACGGTACCGTCACAGCGATGCAGCATTTCGGCCTCATCTAATGAATCTCGCGTTCTGACGTTTGCTCAAACTGCGACTCTTTGCTTTTGCATGCGCAATCGATTTATCAATCCAAACACTGAGGTGTTTATACCGTTCGCCGAGAAGATAAAAAACCGCAGCTCACGCCTTGATAAACGTAGGTAAAGTGTTTAGCAGTTTAACGCCCATGTGCAAGCGAAAGGAATCAGGCAGATGGCAATCAAGGTGTTCGCTGACGGTGCAAACCTCGAGGGCATGCTCGACATGTACGAGAACGGCAACGTTCAGGGTTTCACGACCAACCCGTCCCTTATGAAGAAGGGCGGCGTGACGGATTACCGTGCGTTTGCCAAAGAGGTCTTGACCCACATCACCGATGTGTCCGTCTCGTTTGAGGTCTTTGCCGACGACGTCGAGACCATGGAGGTCGAGGCGTGCGAGATCGCTACCTGGGCCGAGAACGTCTACGTCAAGATTCCGTGCGTGACCACCAAGGGCGAGTCCACCGCCGAGCTGGTGCGCAAGCTTTCGGCCGACGGCATCAAGGTCAACGTCACCACCATCTTTACGCCTAAGCAGGTTGACGAGATGGTCGAGGCCGTTGACACCGAGACGCCGTCCATCATCTCGCTCTTTGCCGGCCGCATCGCCGACACCGGCGTCGACCCTATTCCGTTTATGACGGAGTCGGTCAAGAAGGCCGCCGCAAAGCCCAACTGCGAGGTCCTGTGGGCGTCCACGCGCGAGCTCATCAACATTTACCAGGCCGAGGCCTGCGGTTGCCAGATCATTACGGTGCCCAACAGCATCCTGGCCAAGCGCAAGAACATTGGTCGCGACCCGTACGAGGTCTCGCTCGATACCGTGCGCGGTTTTGCCAAGGATATCGCGGCGCTCGGTTTCCATATCCTGCCGTAGCGCGAACACCGACTGCACCGTGGGCTGTTCGCCCCGGCCTTTCCTTTCCCTATCGCTCACGCGCTCCGCGAGGGTCGCGCTAGGCAAAGGAAAGGCCGGGGCTGCCGGCACGAGCTTGCCAGCAAGTTGGCGATTGGCTTCCATATCCTGCCGTGGGCAAAGGTACCCCCGCCTGCGCCGTGCAAAATTGAGAGTATTCAGCAAGGTAAAGGTCTTTATCAGTTAACCGAAGCATGGAACGGCCCCCGTTTTGGCTCTGACGACGCTAAAACGGGGGCTGTTTTTTTGCTTTTTCGTCTCTGAGGGGCACCCGGAACGGTGGAATTTGCAGAATACTCGCGATTTTGCACATTGCTACAGGGGGTACCTTTGCTTTGGCGGTTTACTTGCCCTGCACCATGGTGAGCGAGATCTTCTTGCGGTCGCGATCGACCTTTTCGACCCACACCTTGACCGTGTCACCGACGCGCACCACGTCGCTCGGGTGCTTGACAAAGCGGTTGGCCAGCTTGGAGATGTGCACGAGGCCGTCCTGGTGCACGCCCACGTCGACGAAGGCGCCAAAGTCCACAACGTTGCGCACCGTGCCCTTGAGTTCCATGCCGGGCTCCAGGTCGTCGATGGAAAGTGCCGAGCGGCTAAAGACCACCTCGGGTGCGTCGTCGCGCGGGTCGCGACCGGGCTTCTTGAGCTCGTTGACAATGTCGATGAGCGTCAGGGTACCGCAGTCCAGGTCGCTAGCCAGCGCCGAGATGCTGCCCAGGCGGCGCTCGATGTCGGGCACGCCGCCGCGGTTGAGCTCGCTGGCCCCAACGCCGGCGCGCTTCAGGACGGACGTGGCCACCTCGTAGCTCTCGGGGTGGACGCTTGTCGCGTCGAGCGGGTTCTTGCCGCCGCTGATGCGCAGGAAGCCCGCGGCGTTGAGGTATGCCTTGGGTCCCAGTTTGGGGACCTTCTTGAGCTGGCGGCGATCGGTAAAGGCGCCGTTTTCCTCGCGGTAGGCCACGATATTTTTGGCCACGCTCGGCGTAATGCCCGATACGTATCCCAGCAGACTTGCGCTCGCGGTGTTCACGTCGACGCCTACGCGGTTGACGACGTCCTCCACCACGTGGCCCAGGGTACGCGAAAGCTCGGCCTGGTCAAGGTCGTGCTGGTACTGGCCAACGCCGATAGACTGGGGCGGAATCTTGACGAGCTCTGCCAGCGGGTCTTGCAGGCGACGGCCCAGGCTCATGGCGCCACGCACGGTGACGTCCAGGTCGGGATATTCCTGGCTGGCGAGCTCGGAGGCGGAGTACACCGACGCGCCGGCTTCGTTGACGATGGTGTATCGCAGCTCAGGCGCCTGCTCGGCGATGAACTCCGAGACGACTTCCTCGGTCTCGCGGCTAGCGGTGCCGTTGCCGATGACGATGGTGTTGACGCCGTCTTTCTTGACGAGGCGGGCGAGCTCGCGCTTGGTGCCGGCGACGTCGTGGCGCGGCTTGGTGGGGTAGACCACGCCGTGGTCGAGTAGCTTGCCGGTTTCGTCCATGACGGCGACCTTGCAGCCGGTGCGGTAGCCCGGATCGAGCGCGAGCACGCGTGCGCCGCGCACGGGACGCGCCGAGAGCAGGCCCTCGAGATTCTTGGCAAAGACGTTGATGGCCTCGGTCTGCGCACGGACGGTGAGTTTGGCGCGGGCCTCGCGCTCCAGCGAGGGGGCCATGAGGCGCTTGTAGCCGTCGGCGATGGCGGCGTCAAAGACGGGCGCGAAGACGCCCTGGCGGCGGGGCCAACGGCTTCCGAGGCGTGCCGTGGCGGCGGCGCCGTCGACGTTCACACGCACGCGGAGCTTGCCCTCGCGCTCACCGCGGTCGATAGCCAGCACGCGGTGGTTAGGGATGCGGCGCAGCGGCTCGTCAAAGCTGTAGTAGGGCTCGTAGGGAGTCTTCTCGGCGGGGTCGGTGGCCTCGACGACGATATCGGCAGTGTTTTGCGTAAAGGAGCGCAGGTCGGCGACGTTCTCTGGGTCCTCGGCTACCGTCTCGGCCACGATGTCGGCGGCGCCGGCGAGCGCCTTCTCGGGCGTGTCGAAGCCGGCTCCCTCGTTGACGTATGCCGCGGCGGCGTCGAGCGCGCTGCCCTTGGCGGATGCCTGCATGATGATCATGTTGGCGAGCGGCTCAAGGCCTGCCTCGCGGGCCTTCTGTGCACGGGTCATGCGTTTTTTGCGGTAGGGCTTGTAGAGGTCCTCGACACGCTGGAGCTGCGTGGCCTCGCGAATCTGCTGCTCGAGCTCGGGCGTGAGTTTGCCCTGGGCGTCGATGAGCAGAATGACGTCCTCTTTGCGCTGCTCAAGATTGCGCAGGTAGGACAGGCGCTCGTCGAGGGCGCGCAGGGCGACATCGTCCATGCCGCCCGTTGCTTCCTTGCGGTAGCGCGAGATAAAGGGGATGGTGTTGCCCTCGTCGATGAGCTTGACGGCTGCCTCGACGTTGGCGGCCTTAAGGTTGAGCTCGCGGGCAAGCTGGGCGATAAGATCCATGGGACTCCTTGCGTTTAAGGTGCGTTTGCAGCACAGGGCTACCAAGGATACCACCCGTCCCAAAAGACTGTTTTGGGGCCGCGCCATGAAAACGGCCTATCTACTACGTTTTGCCCGTAGGGGCTGACCATACCTGGGTTTTCCGAAAATCGGCAAGCCGTCTACCTGCGGTTTTTATTTCGCGAAATTCGGTATGGTTGAGGGTGGTCGGTTAAACGTAGTAGATAGGCCCATTCCGTGGCGAACGACTCAAGCCGAGGTGCAAAATAGCCCCCACCCCAGAAAAATCGTCGGTAAGGTAGCAAAATGCCCCGCGGGCAGGAGGCTGCTCACGGGGCAAAGAAGGGGGGGCTTGTTGGTGGCGGACCGAGGGGCTTGGCATGGGGTTTCTGCCGCGGTCCGCCCTTAAGGCATTACAGCTCGACGAGCTGGCCGGTCTCGGCGGCCTCCTTGATGGCGTTGAGAAGCGTGAGCGTCTTGACGTTATCGGCGGGGGTCACGACGGGCTCGACCTCGCGGCGGACGACCTTTACAAAGTGCTTGAGCTGCATCTTGTGCGGCAGCGCCGGGTCCACGGCCGGGATCTCCATCTGCAGCGGCTTATGCCAGTTGGAGGCGCCGTCGTAGGAGAACTGGTGCAGGCGGGGCAGCGACAGGGCGCCCTTAGTGCCGCCGATAAAGTAGGCGTCGGCGTCGAAGGGGCGGTACTGCGGATCCTCGCGAGCGGTTGCCTCCCAGTTCCAGGGGCTGGCGGTGGCGTCGGAGATGGTCATGCTTGCGAGCGCGCCATCGGCAAAACGGACGTTGACCACGGCGGAGTCCTCGGTCTCAAAACCGCGGGCGGCGCTGGACTGCATACCCTGGACGGCAACGGGCTCGCCCAGCAGATAGCGGAGCAGGTCGACGTCGTGAACCAGGTTGACCAGGATCGGGCCGGCACCCTTCTTGCGGCGCCACTCGACATCGAAATACTCGTCGTTCTTATAGATCATGTAGTGGAGGCTCGACACGGTGAGCTTGCCTAGCTCGCCAGACTCGATGATCTCCTTGGCCTTGTTGACGAAGGGGTTGTGGCGACGGTGCTGACCCACGAGCACGGGCACGCCGGCGGTCTCGGCCTCGGCGGCGAAGGCCTGGGCATCCTCCAGGTCGTTGGAGATCGGCTTTTCGATCAACGGCACGATATTGCGCTTCACAGCCTCGCGGGCAACGCCCAGGTGCAAGTCGTTGGGGGTGGCGATAATGACGGCCTCGGGTTTGACCTCGTCCATCATCTGGGCGGGATCGGTGTAAAACGGCACGCCGGCGGCCTCGGCCGTGGCGCGAGCGCCCTCAAAGGCGTCGGCGATGGCGACGAGTTCGGCCTCGGGTTCCTCGGTGACAAAGCGGATGTGGTTGCGGCCCATGGCGCCGGCGCCGATAACGGCAATGCGGACGGGGTTGAGCTCAGACATTTCGACTCCTTAATACTGGTGACCGGTGGGATGCGACAAAGGGGCTGTCCCTTTGTCGCATCGGTAAAACTAGGCGGACTTCTTCTTGCTGTCGGAGACCATCATGTAGACGGTGAGCACGACGGCGATGGCGGCGATCACAATGGCGCCGTAGAAGGACTGCTGGTAGGCGGCGCTGCCGGCCTCGGCGTGATACAGCACGGCGGTGATGGGCTGGCTGATCCAGGTGGAAGCGGCATAACCCAAAAACATGATGCCGTAGTTGACGCCGATGTTGCTGGTGCCAAAGGCGCCACCGGTGAGCGGCGGGTAGATGACGAGCAGGGCGCCAAAGCTAAAGCCGAGCAGGGCGAGCGCCACAAAGAACATGCTCTGCGTAAAGCTCGTCGACATGATGACGAGCGCGACGATGGTGACGACAAGGCTGATGAGCAGCGACTTATAGGAGCCGAGCTTGTCGATGATCTGGCCAAAGGACAGACGGCCAACCAGGTTGGCGCAGGTGTTGACGGAGACCACCACACCGCC
Source organism: uncultured Collinsella sp. (assembly GCA_905209765.1). Lineage (GTDB taxonomy): Bacteria > Actinomycetota > Coriobacteriia > Coriobacteriales > Coriobacteriaceae > Collinsella. Next base: position 6,188 of record CAJLUE010000012.1, read on the forward strand.
GAGGGCGACGGCCGCGGCGCTCGTGGGGTCGGCGAAGAGCTGAACGGCGGCGATGGAGGCAACCTTGCCCACGAGCAGGGTGCCCGCGGTGGCGGCGAAGGCGAAGGTGACGATGAGGACCCAGAAGCGCGGGGTCTTGACCATCTCGTCCGGGGTGAGGTCGCCGAAGGTGCCGGCGTGCGCGCCGCCCTTGGGGGCCTCGAAGCCCTCGGGCAGCCAACCGGCCTCGGGAGCCTTCAGGAACAGGGCGGAGGCGGCGATCGTCACAAAAAAGATGACGCCGAGTGCCTTAAGAGCACCGAAGATGCCAAGGCTCGGGATGAGCAGCGAGGCGAGCACCGGGGACAGCACGGCGGGGCCGGCGGTCGAAGCAGCGAGGGTGATGCCAGAGGCGAGGCCCTTCTTGTCGATGAACCACTTTTGGCCGGTGGTGAGCGCCGGGTTGTAGCCCAGACCGTTGCCGACGGCGGCAACGAGCGAGAACCACAGGTAGAACTGCCACGGCTCGGTGACGGTGCCGGACATGAACCAGCCCACGCCGTAGCATACGGCGGCGGCGATCACGACGTTGCGGGGGCCGATTTTATCGGAGATGCGGCCGGCGAAGATGCCCGTCACGGCCATGATGGTCTGGAAGACGGGGAAGGCCCAGGTAAGGGCGCTGGACCACTCGGGATAGACGGCGAGCAGGTTCTTGCTTACGACGGAATACAGCGCGATGGAGCTGATGAAGAACATGGTGACGCACGCGGCGGAAAGCACGACAGCGCGACCCTTGTTGGAGTTGGTGGAAGCCATTGGACTCTTTCTAATCGATACGGGGGAGGAGCGGACGTGTCCGCGGGGCCTCCCTGTCAGGTTGGTTTACTGGTCAGTTGGCTTTGCGACGCCGGACTCATCGGACCAGAGCTCGACACCCTTGTTCTTAAGGTAGTTGTCGGCATAGGCGCGACGGCCGCCGGGCTTGGCGGTGAGGTCGCCCATCATGTTGGAGAAGCCGCCATCGACCTTGATGGCGTCGCCGGTGGTGAAGTCCGAGCGCGTGGACGCCAGGAACATGACGGCGTTGGCGATATCGCTCACCTCGCCGATGCGACGCGTGGCGATCAGACGGCTGCGGCTCTTCTCGACCTCGGGGTCGGCGTAAAAGCTTGCCGACATGGGGGTCTTGACGAAGCAGGGCTCGACGCAGTTGGAGCGCACGCCGTAGGGGCCCCACTCGGCAGCCAGCATCTTGGACATCATGTTGACGCCCGCCTTGGTGGAGCTGTACACGCCCGAGAACGTCTCGGGGGAGTGGCTGGCGACGGTCGAGATGTGCACCAGGCGACCCTGGCCGGCCTTGATCATCTCGCGACCAAAGCGCTGCGAGGTGATGAAGTAGCCGGTGAGATTGACGTTGAGCACCTGCTCCCAGTCGCTCAGCGGCAGGTCTTCCATGGCGGCGAAGCGCAGGATGCCGGCGGTGTTGACGAGAACGTCGACGCGGCCGAAGTCGGCGATGGTGGCATCGACGGCGGCCTGAACCTCGGCCTCGTCGGTGGCGTTCATCTTGTAACCCTCGGCGTGGATGCCAAACTCGGCGGCGAGGTCGGCGGCTGCGGCCTTGACCTTCTCCTCGTCCAGGTCGAGCAGGACGACATTGGCGCCGTTGCGGGCGAACTCGCGGCAGATCTCGACGCCCATACCGCCGAGTGCGCCGGTCACGGCGCAGACATCGCCCTCGAGCTTAAGCCAGTTGCTCATAGGAACTTCCCTTCTTGTGCCTCCCGGTGGGCCGTTCCCATTAATCGACCCACGTGGTTTTCGCAGGTTATCATATGCTTTGCATTTGCGCAGGTGAATTGCATATTTGTTAGAATGGCGTTAACCGCAGGTTTACACTGTGCGATGCAGTTTATGCTTAACTGAGCGCGTGACCTGCGAAAACAACCCCTCCCTGTGGCACCATGTGGCCACGGGCGCGAAAACGGGAGATTGACGTGTACGATCGACGACTTAAGGCCATATCGGCCGCCGCGGAGCTGGGAAGCTTTTCGCGTGCAGCGGCAAAATTGCGCGTGTCGACCCCGGCGCTCGTCAAGCAGGTGTCGGGCTTCGAGGCCGAGTTCGGCATCACGCTGTTCGAACGCTCGCACTCGGGCGTCAAGGTGACGCCGGCCGGCGCGCTGCTGGTGGACGACGCGCGCTCGATCATGCGCCAGTCCGAGGATGCGTTGCGCCGTGCCCGACGCGCCGCGGGCGATGGCGGTGCCGTGCGCCTGGGCGTGTCGATGATGTGCCCGGGGCGCCAAACGCTGTCGATGTGGTCGGGCATTCACGATCTGGAACCGTCGTTGCGATTTGAAATCGTGCCGGTGAGCGACCTCTACGATGAGCGCGAGACCGTCATGCGCAGCTTGGGCCGCGAGGTCGATGTGGTGCAGTCGAGTTTTTCTACCCCACGCTGGGGTGATGCCTGCCAAAAGCTCCGCATTGTCAACGTGCCGTTTTATATCGACCTGCCGCGCACAAGCCCGCTGGCGCGCAAGAGTCGCATTACGGTCGCCGACCTGGAGGGTATGCGTCTGCGCGTACTGCGCCACGGCAACGATGCCATGGACAGCCTACGCATCGACCTTTTGGCCGACGGCGGCGTGGACGTGATCGACGTGGACAGCTTTGACTTTGCGCTCTTTAACGAGGCGGAGGAAAAGGGCGACGCGGTGCTCACCTGCGGCGCATGGTCGGGCGTGCACCCGGCCTTTGTGGGCGTACCGTTCCTGTGCGGGCGAGAGGTGCCGGTCTTTTTGCACTACCCGCTCGAGCCCACCCTCCAAGTACAAAAATTCGTCAACGCTATGGCCCAACTCCTCAACTAGCTCATTTGGGACGGGGCTTTTTTTAACCACTCTCGCTGTCCTAGAAAAATCTCAGCAAACAAATGAGGTCCCGGCCATAAGGCCGAGACCTTACATGCTTCACCTTCAGTTTTACGTTTCGAGCGGAGCAGCGCAGGAGGCTGGGGCCACGGGGTATAACCTCCGCGCGCAGTTGCGCAGCGAAGCGAGAATGTTTGAGCACGGAGGTTATACCCCGTGGCCCCAGCCTCCGGTGGGAGCTACTCCAGCTCTACACCGGAGCGTTTGAGCTGGAGTAGCTCCCACCGGAGGACCCCCGTCAAAACACGACAGTTTTTTCTAATGACATGAAAGATGCCGCTCGGGACATATAAGATGCCGCTCGGTAAACTCACCGCAGAGCACGGTTGTCTTTTCGGGGGGGGGGATACCATTTCTTCTACACGTACGTAGAAAAGGAGTGCCTATGCAGTGCTATTCAAGACGGCAGATCGTTAAACATATGGGATTGGCTGCAGGATGTTTGCTGCTATCCCCCTTGAGTGGCTGCTCAACAAACGACAGGCCAATCGATTCCGCAGATAACACTGCATCAGATAAGGAGCAGTTCGATTGGCTTGAAGCGACGGGGACGTATACGCCCTCCGACGCTTTCAAACAAAAGGGGCTTTGGTTCACTTTTGGTAATGACTATGCAGATGGACGTGAGAGCGTTGCTAAAGACACATCGATAACGGCAATCTTTGAATTTAACGGAGACGGAACGGTTACATGTTGGAATGTATACGACGAAACGGGCTCTTCGGTGATTCGATTTAGGGACCTTGAAGGTCTTTCGGATAAAGAAGTTCTCTCGATGGCTAAAGAGCATTGGCCCATATCGCAGGACGAATTTGAAAGCAAAAAGCAAAATGTGATCGATGAGCTCTCTTCTAGTTACGAGGACCTAAAGGCCGAGGCAGCGGATAATCCTGACTTGAATGTTGAAAATGCCTACTTCTCGCGTTTTTTTGAAGACCTTAAATCTATGTCGTTGCCAAAGGAACCAGAGGGTAAATCCTATTCGCTTAAGGTTCAAACAGACGACACAGGCAACAACACGGAATATGAGAAAGTATGCTTGCCGACATGTGGATATCCTGGGGTGCTTAGCCTTAGCGGGGGAGGTGCCGCAGCATGGGGCAGAAAGGAGCTCTGGTATTCACTCCTTAGAGCCGATGACGATACTAAGTACGAATCCATATCTAACTCGTACCTCAGCTGCTACGTCAATCGAGAGGTTAATCTCATCGAAAGCGACACCAGCGATGATGTATACAGCTCAACTTATCAAGGATTTGGCGGAATAGTTACCCGAACAGGTGGCTCAGCATCTTTTGTTCTTGATGAGCCAACTTCCGATGAAGTCGAAGCTGACTGATTATAGGCATTTCCTCTTTGCTCAAGCAGCTCCAGGGTTTCACGTTAGAACTAATATTTAATCTACGTCAATTAGTGCTCATTGCCACACGGGCAATGAGCACTTTGATTACGGGCTTTAGCCTGTGCGGGGCGCGCAGCGCGCCGCATCAGAAACCACCCGCTATGCGGGTGGGGCTAAACGGCTTTACAAAGCCGCCCCCTCGCCGGACACTTGCGATTGTTCAGGCCGCAAGGAATCCGAGTCGAGAGGGCGGTGGTGGCGTATGGCCCAGAAGGCCTACAGCCTGTCGCACACGAAGTGGATGTGCAAGTACCACGTCGTGTTCACGCCGAAGTATAGGCGCAAAGTCATCTACAACCAAATCAGGAGCGACATAGGGGAGATCCTCAGGAAGCTGTGCGAGTACAAGGGGATCGAGATAATCGAGGGGCACCTGATGCCCGACCACGTGCACGTGCTGCTGGCGATACCGCCGAAGTACAGCGTATCGAGCGTGATGGGCTACCTGAAGGGGAAGAGCTCGCTGATGGCATTCGACAAGCACGCGAACATGAAGTACAAGTTCGGCAACAGGAAGTTCTGGGCCGAGGGCTACTACGTGTCCACCGTCGGCCTGAACGAGGCCACCATTGCGAAGTACATCCGGGAGCAGGAGAAGGCCGACATCGCGATCGACCGGCTGAGCGTCAAGGAGTGCGAGGACCCCTTCGGTAGGGGGCCGGGGCGTAAATAGCGCCGGTTTGACCGGCCCGTCACGGGTCAATCTGCAGTGCGGCCCGAACCCCGTGAGGGCCGGCGCCTTTAGACGCGTGCCGGAAATCCAAGGGTTATACCCTAAGAGCAAACCACCCCTTTTAGGGGTGGTTTTGATTTCCAAAGACTTTGCATGACAAAGGGGCGTTCCTTTGCTGCGTCCACTGTTGACGGCTACACTCAGAGAGCGTCCCAAATTAGCTATCATTTTATTTGGCAAGCAATATCTGCAGGTAATCGCGCTTTCTGTGGAGGACGCGGTCGATATAGACCTTCTGGTGATAGCGGTAAAACGCGAGATAATTGTCACAGATCACGAACCGGTAATCGGAGCGTAGGGGATGGATCGATGAAAGTGGCGTGCCCGACTCCGGGAAGCTGGAGAGCAGGTCTATCCGAGCGAGGATGCCCTCTACGATTCTCTCCGCTGCTGCGGGATTGTCCTTTTCGACGGCAATATAGTCCCAGATGTCGTCGAGATCTTGCAGAGCCAGCGGAGAGTAGACGACCGCGCAGCTATGCATGGCTTGCGGCCTTGCGGCGGAAGTGCTCGGCGACGTTGTCCGACGAGACCCATCCGCTCTCATCACCCGAGCTGCGCCCGCGCTCAAGCTCCGACATCAGCGTGCTGATGGCGCAAAACCGGTCGTAATCTTTCATGTCGAGCACAGCGTAGCAACCGTGCCCATTTTTGGTCAGAAACACCGGGGAGCCCTCGTGGACATCGGAGAGCACCTCGTTGTAATTGCGCAAATCGGAAACAGGTTTAATGGCAGGCATGTAAGGCTCCAATCGATGTACGGGAACTTACGATAAATTATACGAATAATATACAGCACCTGCCAGCCAAAATACCCCCACACAAAACGAGCCCCTGGCCAATCGGCCAGGGGCTCACAATCTTTTATTCCGCTCTAAGTGACGGGCTGATTGTGCGCAGGAGGGTGCCCCGGGGGCGGCGGGGTATTTCCTCCGCGCGCAGTTTCGCAGCGCAGCGAGAATGTTTGAGCACGGAGGAATTGCCCCGCCACCCTCGGGGCGCCCTCCGTCAGTAACCGGTCCTACTCGAGCTCAAACGCTCCGGTGTACAGCTGGTAGTAATACCCGCGCTTGGCGATCAGCTCGTCGTGATTGCCGCGCTCAATGATGCGGCCGTGGTCCAGGCAGATGATCGCGTCGGAGTTGCGCACGGTGGACAGGCGGTGCGCGATGACAAACGTCGTGCGGCCCTCCATGAGCTTGTCCATGCCTGCCTGCACGATGGCCTCGGTGCGGGTGTCGATGGAGCTCGTGGCCTCGTCCAGAATCATTGCCGGCGGATCGGCGACGGCGGCGCGTGCGATCGAAATCAGCTGGCGCTGGCCCTGCGACAGCTGCGCGCCGTTGCCGGTGAGCATGGTGTCGTAGCCGTCGGGCAGGCGGGTGATAAAGTCGTCAGCGCCCGCGAGCTTGGCAGCCGCGATGCACTCCTCGTCGGTGGCATCCAGGTTGCCGTAGCGGATGTTATCCATCACGGTGCCGGTGAACAGGTTCACGTCCTGCAACACGACGCCCAGCGAGCGGCGCAGATCGGCCTTGCGGATCTTGTTGACGTTGATGCCGTCGTAGCGGATCTTGCCATCGGCGATGTCATAGAAGCGGTTGATGAGGTTGGTGATGGTCGTCTTGCCGGCACCGGTGGCACCGACAAACGCGACCTTCTGGCCCGGCTTGGCAAACACGGACACGCCGTGCAGCACCTCATGGCCGGGTGTGTATCCAAAGTCCACGTTGTCCATGACCAGGTCGCCGCGCAGCGGTACGTACTCGATCTCGCCGGTTGCGCGGTGCGGATGCTTCCACGCCCACATGCCGGTGTGGTGGTCGGCTTCCTCGAGCTGCCAGGTATCGGGGTTCACCTGCGCGTTGACGAGCGTCACGTAGCCTTCGTCGGTCTCGGGCTTCTCGTCGATGAGCTCAAAGATACGGTCGGCGCCGGCGAGGCCCATGACCACGGCGTTGATCTGCTGCGAGATCTGGCCGATCTGTCCGCAGAACTGCTTGGTCATGTTGAGGAACGGCACTACGACGGCGATGGACAGCGTCATGCCCGAGATGCTCAGGTTGGGCACGCCCAGCGCCAGGAAAATGCCGCCTGCCAGTGCGACCAGCACGTAGAGCAGGTTGCCCAGGTTCATAAGGATGGGCATGAGGATGTTGGCGTACATGTTGGCCTTCTGGGAAACCTCGAAGAGCTTTTCGTTGCGCTCGTCAAAATCGGCCTCGGCGGCAGACTCGTGGCAGAATGCCTTGACGACCTTCTGGCCGTTCATGACTTCCTCGATATGGCCCTCGACCACGCCGAGCTCGGTCTGCTGCGCAATAAAGAAACGCGCGGAGTTGGAGCCGAGCAGCTTGGTCATAAAGGTCATAAAGGCGACGCCGGCAATAATGACCAGGCACATCCACGCGCTGTAGTACAGCATGATAAAGAACACCGTGACGATGACGATGGTCGTCATGAGCAGGTTGGGCAGCGACTGGCTGATCATCTGGCGCAGCGTGTCGATGTCGTTGGTGTAGTGGCTCATGATGTCGCCGCGCTGGTGCGTGTCGAAGTAGCGAATCGGCAGGTCCTGCATGCGGTTGAACATCTTCTCGCGCAGCTTCTCGAGCGAGCCCTGCGTGACGATGGCCATGGCGCGGTTCCAGAAGAGCGAGGACAGGATGCCGACGCCGTAGATGCAGGCGAGGGTGGTCACGAGCTGTGCGATCTTGGGCTGTGCGGCTTCCCAATCGCCCGACTGCCACGATTCGCTAATAATCTGCAGAGCGCTCTGAAGGAAGGTCGCACCGATGGAGTTGATGATGGCGCAGAGCACCACGCCGACAACGACGAGGGGCAAAAGCACGGGGTAAAAGCCAAAGAGCGTCTTGATGAGGCGCGACATGGTGCCGCCCTTGCGGTTGAGCGCGCGCTCGGCGGTCGTTGCCTTACTCATGTGCCTCGCCTCCTTCCTGGGTCTGAGCTTGCGTTACGGATGCCTCGGTGTCGGCCTCGACGGCCTCTTCGCCCTCGGCAGACATCTTGTTCTGCGAGGTAAAGGTCTCGCGGTAGATCTCGCTCGTCTTGAGCAGCTCGTCGTGGTTACCGATCTGCGCGATGCGGCCGCCCTCCATGACGATGATGCGGTCTGCGTCCTGCACGGAGCTGATGCGCTGGGCGATGATGAGCTTGGTCGTGTTGGGCAGATAGCTTGCCAACCCTGCGCGGATCTTGGTGTCGGTCTTGGTGTCGACGGCGCTGGTGGAGTCGTCCAGGATCAAAATCTTGGGGCGACGCAGCAGGGCACGCGCAATGCACAGGCGCTGCTTCTGACCGCCCGAGACATTGGAGCCGCCCTGTTCGATCCAGGTGTCGTAGCCCTTGGGGAAGCCGTCGACAAACTCATCGGCGCAGGCCAGATGCGCCGCCTCGCGGACTTCCTCGTCGGTGGCGTTCGGGTCGCCCCAGCGCAGATTCTCAGCGATGGTGCCGCTAAACAGCACGTTTTTCTGCAGCACCATGGCGACCTGGTGGCGCAGCGCGTCCAGGTCGTAGTCGCGCACGTCCACGCCGCCCACGCGCACGGTGCCTTCGGTGGCGTCGTACAGGCGGGCAATGAGGTTTACGAGTGTGGACTTGGCCGAGCCGGTGCCGCCGATGATGCCGATGGTCTCGCCGCTCGTAATGTGCAGGTCGATGTCGTCGAGCGCCTGGCGTTTCGCATGCGCGGAATACTTAAAGCTCACGTGGTCAAAGTCGATGGAGCCGTCGGCAACCTCGAGCACGGGCTCGGCGGGATCAGCGATCGTGGGCTCGGCGGCAAGCACCTCGGTAATGCGGTGTGCCGATTCGTCGGCCATGGTCACCATGACAAAGATCATCGACAGCTGCATCAGGCTCATGAGGATCTGGAAGCCATAGGTAAAGATCGAGGAGAGCTGGCCTACGTCGAACAGCGTGCCCTGGCTCGTGATGATGAGCTTGGAGCCCAGGTAGATGATGACGACAAACGCGCCGTTGACGCAGATGTTCATCATGGGGTTGTTAAAGGCGAGCAGCTTCTCGGCGCGGGTGAAGTCCATCTGGACGTCGCGCGCGGCGGTCGCGAATTTTTCCTTCTCAAAGTCTTCGCGTACGTAGCTCTTAACCACGCGCATGCCGGTGACGTTTTCCTCGACGGACTCGTTAAGGGCGTCGTACTTGTGGAACACGCGCGAGAAGATGGGGCGCACCTTAAAGATGATAAAGAACAGTCCAAAGCCCAGCAGCGGAATGATGACCAGGTAGACCATGGCAACGCTGCCGCCCATGATAAACGCCATGGTAAAGGCGAAGATCAATACCAGCGGAGCGCGCACGGCGATACGGATGATCATCATAAAGGCCTGCTGCACGTTGTTGATATCGGTGGTGAGGCGCGTGACGAGCGAGGAGCTCGAGAACTCATCGATGTTGGCAAAGCTGAACGTCTGGATCTTGTAGAACAGGTCGTGACGCAGGTTCTTGGCGAAGCCGCAGCTCGCATGGCTGCAGGTGACGCCGGCAGCGGCGCCAAAAGCAAGCGACGTCAGCGCGATGAGCACCAAAAAGCCCGCGGTGGGAAGCATCTCGGCTACGGTGGCGCCGTCTTTGATGGCGTCGATCAGGTTGGCGGTGATAAATGGAATCAGCATCTCGCAGAGCACCTCGCCAAGCACGAGCAACGGCGTGGCAACAGTGACTTTCATATAGTCACGGATGCTGCCCATGAGGGTTTTAATCATCCAGTTCCTCCCAGGTTACACGGATTTTCTCGAGCATTTCGGCGAGCTGCTCGCGCTCGTCGTGAGTGAGGGCACTAAAGGCGCGCTCTCTAAAGCGGATGCGGGCCGCCTGCTCAACGCGGGCCTTTTCCCATCCTGCTTCGGTCAGGCGGATGGTGAGCTGCCGACGGTCTTTGGGATTGCGGTTGCGCTCGATAAGGCCGCCCATTTCGAGCTTGGACAGAATCTCGGAAAGGGACCCCGGCTTGAGGTCGAAGTGCATGCCAAGTTCCTGTTGGGACAGCTCGCCGGTAGGCTGCTTGGCGAGCAGGCAAACGATGGGCGCCTTGCCAGATATGCCGCCGCCGTGAAAATGCATGTAATGGCCGCAAAACCCCAGCCCATGGAGGATTCTCTTGGCGAGACGGTCCTCCTTGGACTGGGTCTCGGGCTCGTCCGCCGGCCGTGAGGGGTCGCCGCCGGGTTCATGCGGATAGGCGAGTGGTTCAACACACATAATCGAAGCTTCGCTCCTTTCTTTAGTTAGGTAGATGAATTGTTTTGTGCCTAACTAATCTAGGAGCGTGAGAAATGAATGTCAAGGTACCAAACTTATTAAGTTACGGCGTTTTACCAAACGCCGTAACCGCTCGACGCTGCAAGCGTTCCTAAGCGGCAATCTGGCGTTCAATCGTCGGGCATGGCCACAAGGCCTATGCCCTCCTCTTTCACGCCACCTTGCTCGCTTAGGAACGCTTTCGCTGTCCGTCCTCAACCTGTGATTCCGCCACGGTCCGCTTCGGTGCATGTTGGTCCCTTGGGGACGGAGGATAACGGATCATTTTGGGCTGCGGTGACACCCTTCCGAAGTTGCTTTGCCCAAAACTATGCCGGATTACTACGATGAATTCGAAATCTCAGACCTCGGCATTGTTTTTCGTAAAATCACAAGCTGTCTACCTGCGGTTTTGCTGGAGTGCAATTCGTTGTGGTTGGAGACTGGCGGTTTATCGTAGTAATCCGGCATAGTTTTGGAATGGTAGTAAATAGATGGCAGCTACTGTGCCGCTACCGCCGCGATTTGCCTTCCATTTCCGAAACCTTTCCGCAACAATTTGCCCTTCGTACCGCTCGCCTTCGCTCGCAACGCCCCCTGCGCTACACTTAGTCGCACTATGGCGCCGTCGCGCCGCGCCCGACCCAAGGGGGACACTCATGAAGAACACACAGCTGCTGCTGATCAACGATATGTGCGGTTACGGCAAGGTCGCGCTTTCTGCCATGCTGCCGGTGCTGTCGCACATGGGCTATCGCATCCACAACCTGCCGACGGCGCTGGTGTCCGATACGCTCAACTACCCCAAGTTCTACATCCACGACACCACGGAGTATGTCCGCCAAAGCCTCGCTATCTGGGAGGAGCTCGGCTTTGAGTTCGACGCCATCTCGACCGGCTTTATCGTGACCGAGGAAGAGACACGCATCATCTCGGACTTTTGCCACCGCCGTGCGCAAAAGGGCACCAAGGTGTTCGTTGACCCCATCATGGGCGACAACGGCAAGCTCTATGCGGGCGTGCCCGAGTCCACGATTGGCCTTATGCGGCACCTGCTGGAGTGCGCAGACTACGCGGTGCCCAACTATACCGAGGCGTGCCTGCTTGCCGATAGGCCTATCGCCGAGCAAATCACGCCCGATGAGGCCCGCGCCCTTGTGGACGCCGTGCGCGAGCTGGGTGCCAAGTCGGTGGTCATTACGAGCGCCGTGGTCAATGGCACGAACGCGGTTATCGGTTACGACCATGTGGCGGGGGAGTACTTCACGATTCCCTTTGAGCTCATTCCGGTGTATTTCCCGGGTACGGGCGACACGTTTTCGGCGGTGCTTGTCGGCCGCGTTATGGCCGGTTGGAGCCTGCAGCGCGCGACGGGCGATGCCATGCGCGTGGTGGCGGAGCTTATCGAGCGCAATGCCGACCAAGAGGACAAGTCGGCCGGCCTTCCCATCGAGGCCTGCCTGGATGTGGTTGACCATGAGTAACGCCGACGAGAGCAGCACCGAGGCGGCGGGCGAGAACAAGCCGCTCGGTGCCCCGCGCGGCAGGCGCCCACGTATTCGCATTAGCTGCGTGGACCAGCTGGGCACATGCCGCTGCCACCACGGGCACAAGCCGGGTGACGTCTTCGACTTCGACCGCGACCGCGGCAAGATGTGCGCTATGGCCTGCCATGTGGGCTTTCCCTATATCGATATCCTGCGCTATGGCGGAACCGTGCCTGGCAACGAGCCCGGCACGGCAAAGTTCTGCTGCCCCGAGGTCGATACGCTGAACGTCTGGCTCGCCGAGGTTGTCGACGAGTAATCGAGCGAATCAATCGAGCGAGGTTTTTCTCCCTCAATAATAACGAGCGTGGATTTTCTCCCGTTTAGAGCGCGCTTGAACGCTCAAAGTGGGAGATCATCCACGCTCGTTTTATGCCGATGGCGTGGCACGTGCGTCCGCGTGCTCGCTTGCCTATAACTGCTCGAGCATAGCGGTGCAGCCGGCGAGCACATCGCGGTAGGTGGCATCGAAGTTACCGGTGTACCAGGGATCGGCCACGTCGCCGGGACGATCGGTCCAATCGAGCAGGCGCGAGATCTTGCCGTCGGGGTCGTCGCCAAAGATGCGACGCAGGCCACGCGCGTTCTCGGCATCCATATAGACAATGTGGTCCCAGTCGCCATACTCCGCGCGACGCACCTGACGTGCGCGATGTGCGACGACGGGAATCCCGACTTCGCGCAGCTTGGCAACGGTGCCGTGGTGTGGCGGGTTGCCGATCTCCTCGGTCGAGGTCGCAGCGGAATCAATGACAAACTCGCCCGCGCGCCCGGCGCGGTGCACCAGCTCGGTAAACACCGACTCGGCCATCGTCGAGCGGCAGATGTTGCCATGACAGATAAACAGTACACGTTGCATATGTGGTTTCCTTTCGATCATCATCATCGAGCTCGAGCATCGCATCTACGCCTACGCCTACGCCCTCGCCTGCGCCCTTGCCCGCTTGCGCTCCCAGCGAGCCAGCTTAATCGTCACCAGCGTGAGGGCCCAGGCCACAAGCGAGAACGCGGCGCCCACTGCGCCCACGTACGCAATGCCAACGCTGCTTACCACGGCGCCGCCCACTGCGGTGCCAAACGAGATGCCGACGTTAAACGCCATGGGCTCAACCGAACTTGCGAGTACCATCGACTTGGGATGGCGGCTGCGTGCCACGTCCATAAAGTGCGTGATGCATGAGACCGAGAACAGGTACATGAGCATCGCCAGGCTAAAGACAAAGACCAGCGCGAGCGGCATGGCGGCGCCCACGGCAAACAGCCCGAGCAGTGCCGCCGCCTGCAGCACAAACGTAACCAGCAGCGCCTTCATGCCAAAACGCGCATCGATCCATCCGCCCAGGATGTTCGAGATCAGGCAGAACACGCCATAGGCCATAAGTGTGGTGCTCGCCTGAACGGTATCCATGCCCAGCACCTGCTCCAGATAAGGCGTCACGTAGCCGTAGAATACGTAGACCGAGCCCACGCCAAACAAGAAGATGAGCATGCCGGTGATGATACTCGGCTCGCGTAGTAGCCCCGCCTGCTCGCGGAAGGTGGCGGGCTCATCGGTCTGCCCGGCGCGAGGCATAAACGTCACGAGCGCGCTACAGATCAAAACGGCAAAGGTCAGCGTGCCGTACATGGCCACGTGCCAATCGAGTGTGTCGGCCACAAACTTGCCAATCGAGGTCACAAAGACCATCGCCACGGAAAACGCGCCGTACACGACCGAGATGGCAAGTGAGGTTTGCTGCGGGGATAGCAGCTCAGGGATGTACGTCACGCCCACGGCGAGCAGCGCACCCGAGACAGAGCCCAGGACAATGCGTGAGATAAACAGCACCTGGAAGTTGGGAGCCAACGCCATGACCAGGTTGCCGAGCACAAAGACGACGCTATAGCACACGAGCAGCTGGTAGCGGCGGAATCGCCCCGTGCTGAGCGCGAGCACCGGCGTCGCGATAGCGTAGACGAGCGCAAACACGCTGATGAGCTGGCCCGCAGTGGCAAGTGATATGCCGAGTTCCGTTGCCAAGTCGCTTTCGATGCCGATGACCACGAACTCGGAGCAGCCGAGCGAGAATCCCAACAGCACGAGCAGCGCCAGGCAGAGCTTGGTGCGCGCGGGGGAGAGCGCGGCGGCGGTTGGCTTACTTTTAGGCGTGGTTGCGGCGGTCAAGGTTGTCACTCCAATGTCGCATGAATAAGCGGGATTCAATCCCTGCAACTCTAACAGAATGTGACAAAGGGGCAGTCCCTTTGTCACATGGAGGGCTTGCCTGTATAGTCGCAATACAGGCGAAGATGGTCTCAGGTACATCGCGGGCGGCAGGAGATCCCATGGGTATGCACACGACAAAGGTTGCAGTGGGCGAGGGCAAGTTTGCGCTCGAGGCCCAGCTGACGGTGACGCCGCGAGGCATGGCGGTGTACGCCTGCTCGCCGGAGTTTGCGCACCTGGGCGCCACGGCGCAGGCCATTCCGCGCCCCGAGCCCGGCCGTACGGCAACGGTGAGCATCCTGGCCGTTCCGTGCCATCGAGACGAGATCCCGGCGCACGATATCGCGGCGGCGCTGGCCACGCGCTTTGGCGTGCCGGTAGTTGCAAGCACGGGTTTTCATGTTGAACAAGCGAGCGGTGACGACCTGCAGCGCGTGCTCGACACCACCAAGGAGCTCATCGCCGCGCTCGAGGAAGCCGCAGCCCGCATTCTGCGCGCCGGCTGGGATGAGGGCGGTGCGGGCGCCGAGGTCGTGGCGGTCGATGCTGCGACCGGCGAGGCGCTTGGCCCCGTCGACCGCATCGAGGCCCATGCTGGTGAGGGCATCCTGCATCAGGCATTTCTGACGCTTTTGGTCGAGGGCCGGGGCGAAGACGCGCGCCTGCTGCTCTGTCGCCGCAGTCCGCTCAAGCGCCTGTGGGGCGGGGTGCTGGCCGATAGCTGCGCCGGCCATCCGCTCCCCGGGGAAGACGTCGCGGCCGCCACGGCGCGCCGCATCAACGAAGAGCTCGGCATTACGCGCGAGCCCGATCAGCTCAAGCACCTCGGACACGTGGTGTACCGCGAGGACCACGGCGACGGTCGCTGCGAGTGCGAATGGTGCGAGGTCTACCTTGCCCATGTTGAGCCGGGCGAGCTGCATATCAACCAAGAGGAGATCTCGGAAGTGCGTCGCGTGGCTCCGTCCGAGCTCAAAGGCTACCTGCAGGGTCACCCCGAGCAGCTGGCCCCCTGGCTCCGCGAGGCCCTCGGCGACCCATTCATCCGCACGGCCCTCGCTATGTAAAAAAGACAGTCCCTTTGCCACATCCAAACCGTCACAACATTCGGCGAAAATCTCGAAAACGAGGAAAAGCGTCGAATGTTGTGACGGTTTTTGTCTAGGGAATCGCTTCTCATCCAAAAAATCCGCTTGACTGTATTGCCGCAACACAGCGCAACGTAAGGGGTGTCCGATAACGGGCGCCCCTTTTTAAGCGGCAACATGGCTGCGAATTCGGAGCGCCCCCAACAAGAAAGGTGGGGAGATGGAAGCGGAAAAGAAGGCGTTTAAGATCACCAAGCGCGAAATTGGCTTTGTGCTGGGTATCGTTGTCTTTTTGCTGGTGAAGTTTCTTCCTTTGGCGGAGCTGAGCTCGACGGTCGAGCTCACGGTCGGCGGTCAGACCTGTCTGGCACTGACGCTCGCCACGGTGGTGTTCTGGGCATGCGGCGTGGCACAGCCGGGCTTTGTGGGCCTGCTCTACTGCGCACTGCTCGTCCTGTTCAAGGTGTGCGTGGACGACACGGGCGCCGCGAGCATCTCGGCGACGGTCGCCTCCACGTTTAGCTCGTGGACCAAGGCCACCATGTGGCTCGTCATCGGCGCCTACCTCATCGCCAGCGCGGTCAAGGAGTCGGGCCTGGGCGAGCGCATCGCCTACGCGTTCATGCTCAAGTTCGTGCGCGACGCCAAGTCGCTCATCATCTCGATCTTCGCGCTCACCTTTGTGCTGTCGCTGCTGATCCCGCATCCGTTCCCCCGCGCCTTCCTCATCCTCGCCGTCGTCTCGGTCATTGCCGAGTCCGCCGGCTACGGTGACGACGACAAGGGCAAGCTCGGCTTCCTCGTGTTTGCCGCTGCCGCCCCGGGTTCCATGTTCTTCCTGACGGGCGACTCCACGCTTAACCCGCTCGTTGCGCAGTACAGTGCCGAGGCCGGCGGCATGAGCCCGTCCTTCGTCGACTGGTTCCTGTACATGAGCGTGCCTATGCTGGTTGCGCTGCTGTGCACCCTGTTCCTGGGCCTTTTCCTCTTTAAGCCCAGCAAGGAGCTCGTCTACGATCGCGAGCAGATCGTGGCCAAGCAGGCCGCGCTCGGCAAGCTCTCCGTCAAGGAGATCCGCACCATCGTGTGGCTTGTCATCGCCATCGCGCTGTGGCTCACCGTCTCGGGCGACTATATCGGCTGGGTCACCCTGGCCATTGGCGTTGCTCTCGCCATGCCCATCATCGGCGAAGTCCTCACTCCCGCCAGCTGGAACGCTGTCGACATCAAGTCCCTCATGTTCCTGACGGCCGCCATGGCCGTGGGCTCCGTGGGCGGTGCCACCGGCATGAACGCCTGGATCGCCGACGTCGTGCTCCCCAGCTCCGTGCCTGAGAACATCTTCCTGTTCGCCCTGCTCGTCGCCGCGCTTTCCATGATCATCCACATGTTCATGGGCTCGGTCATGGCCGTGCTCGGCGTGTGCGTGCCGGCATTTATCAGCTTTGCCGCCGGCTCCAGCGTGAGCCCACTCGCCGTGGCGCTCATCGTCTTCACGTCCATCAACATCCACTACATCCTGCCGTTCCATAACCTGCCGATTCTTATCGGCGAAGGCAAGGACGCCGGCGGCTACACCTCCAAAGAGGCTATGCGCATGGGCATCCCCCTCACCGCGGTCGTCTTTGTCGTCGTGCTGGTCGAGGCCGCCTGGTTCCACCTCTTTGGCCTGATGTAAGCGGTCGAGCGCCCCGGCTGTAAGCAGCCAAGCGCTTGAACTTCGAGTGGTCGAGCGCTCCATTTGTGAGCGCCGCGGCCCCATTACGTTACCCCGTCCGGCGGCACCCCGTCGCCGGACACTCTCCCGAAAGGAGTACGCCATGTCCACTACCGATGCTTCCCAGATCCACGACCTGCGTTCCGCGCTCGACTTTTTGCGTGAGATGCCGGGCCAGCTGCTCGAGACCGACACCCAGGTCGATCCCGATGCCGAGGTCTCGGGCGTCTACCGTCACGTCGGTGCTGGCGGCACCGTCATGCGCCCGACCAAAGAGGGTCCGGCGATGGTCTTCAACAACGTCAAGGGCTTTGACGACGCCAAGGTCTGCATCGGTATGCTTGCCAGCCGCAAGCGCGTTGCCGCCCTGCTCGACCTGGACGAGGAGCACCTGGGCCTCGAGATCGGCAAGCGCTTCGAGAACCTGATCGCCCCCGAGCAGATCGCCGAGGGCAAGCACGTCGACTGCCAGGAGGTCGTGTACAAGGCGACCGACGAGGGCTTTGACCTGCGCAAGATCGTTCCCGCTCCCACCAACACGCCCGTTGACGGCGGCCCCTACATCACCATGGGCCTCGCCTATGGCACGAGCCCCGATGGCACCCAGTCCGACGTAACCATCCACCGCTTCTCCTGCGTCGACAAGGACAAGCTCGCCATGTGGATCACCCCGGGCAGCCGTCACCTGGGTGCGTTCTTTGACGAGTACTGCCAGCGCGGCGAGGATATGCCCATCTCCATCTCCATCGGCCTGGACCCCGCCGTGTACATGTGCTGCGGCTTCGAGGCTCCCACCACGCCGCTCGGCTTCAACGAGCTGCAGATCGCCGGCGCCCTGCGCGGCCGCGCCGTCGAGCTTGCCGACTGCGTCACCGTTCCGCAGAAGTGCATTGCCAATGCCGAGTACGTGCTCGAGGGCTACCTCATGCACGACGAGACCATCAACGAGGATGTCAACGGCCACGGCTACGCCATGCCCGAGTTCCCCGGCTACACCGGTGGCGCCAAGGTCTGCCCGGTGATCAAGATCACCGCCGTCACCACGCGCGTCAACCCCATTATGGAGAGCTGCATCGGCCCTTCGCACGAGCACGTGTCCATGGCCGGTATCCCCACCGAGGCCTCCATCTACAAGATGGTCGAGACCGCTATCCCGGGCCGCCTGCTCAACGTTCACGCCGCTCCCTGCGGTGGCGGCAAGTTCGTTGCCATCATGCAGTTCAAGAAGTCGAGCAAAAATGACGAGGGCCGTCAGCGCAACGCCGCCATGCTCGCCTTCTCGGCGTTCTCCGAGCTCAAGCACGTCATCCTTGTCGACGAGGATGTCGACATCTTCGATATGAGCGACGTGATGTGGGCCATGACCACGCGCTTCCAGGCCGACGTGGACCTCATCACCATCCCCGGTTGCCACTGCCACGTGCTCGATCCGTCCAACGACCCCGCGTTCGATCCTTCGATCCGCGAGCACGGTATCGCCTGCAAGGCCATCTTCGACTGCACGGTTCCGTTTAACCTCAAGAAGAACTTCATCCGCTCGCAGTTCATGGAGATCGATGAAGAGAAGTGGGCCGCCGAGCTCGCCTTCTAGTAAGTAGCCCTACCAAGTAGTTAAGGAGTTGTCATGCCTGAGTCTTCTGTTCGTCCCCGTCGCATTGTCGTTGGCGTGTCTGGCGCCAGCGGTGCGGCACTGGGCCTTGAATGCCTCAAATGCCTGCGCCAGGCCGGCGCTGAGTCGGCGCTTGTCGTCACGCGCGGGGGAGAGATCACCATCGAGCAGGAGCTCGGCATGACGCTCGACGAGTTTGCGTGCTATGCCGATGTGGTCTACGACAACAAGAACATTGGCGCTGCCATCGCAAGCGGCACCTATCCGGTCGACGGCATGATCGTGGCTCCCTGCTCCATGAAGACGCTCGCCGGCATCGCGAGCGGCTACAGCGAAAACCTGTTGCTGCGTGCGGCCGATGTGCAGATGAAAGAGCAGCGCCGCCTGGTGCTTATGGTGCGCGAGACGCCCTTCAGTGCGATCCATGTCGACAACATGGCACGCCTGGCGCGCGTGCCGGGCGTCATGCTCATGCCGCCCATGCTCACGTTTTACAACGGCCCCGCCACGCTCGATGAGGCGGTGCATCACATCGCCGCCAAGGCACTCGAGGCCGTCGGCGTGTCGTGCGCCAACTATAAGCGCTGGTCATAGGCATCTTTAGGGTAGGATACGAGTAGTGTTTGAGCCCGCTGCCCCTGTGGGCGGCGGGCTTTTCGTGTCAAAGGGTGTGTCGGGAGGACCTATGCAGACGGGTATGTATGCGATTAGCGAGATGGCGAGTTTGTTTAACGTTTCGCGCCAAACGCTCATCTACTACGACAAGATCGGTCTGTTTAAACCCGCCGTGGTTAACGAAAAAGGCTACCGTTTCTATTCGCCCACGCAGATCCCGCTCATGCGTCTGATCTGCATGCTGCGCGACTTGGGACTGGAACTCGATGAGATCGATCGCCTGACCTCGACGTTCGACATTGGAGAGATGACCGATCACCTGCGCTCGCGGGTGCAGGCGCTCGACGAGCAGATTGCCGGGCTCAAAGCCGAGCGCGCGAGCGTGCAGGAGCGGCTGAGTTTTTACGACGAGGCGGTTTATTGGCGCGAGCGCGAGGGCAAACCGGAGCTCAAGCAATTCGAGCGCCGCTACGTGGTCTTTGAGGAGTTCCCGAGCGATATCGAGCGTGGCCGCTCGATGCTGCACCCCACGCTCATGCGGGCGATTCTGCGCATGCGTGCGCTCACGGGCACACGCCCCATGCGCGGTTGGGGCGCCATGCTGCGTCGCGAGGCGCTGCATTCCGACGACCCCATCGCCGGTGCCGGTTCCTTTGCCGTGTTGCCGCGTGGTGCCGAGGAAATACTGCCGAGCGATCCTGCCGAGCTGGCGGAGATTGGCGTCGAGGTGCTGCCCGAGGGCACGTACCTGTGCATGAGTCGCTGGGGCATGCCGTACGAGCCCGAGGGTATCCGCGCCATCGTGGCCTGCATGGACAGGCACGCGCTCCAGCCCATCGGCAATGCTTTCGATTTTTGCTACCTGGACACCACGAGCTACGACGAGTCTCACCAAGAGGACTTCTGCTGTATCCAAATCCCCGTCGCCCTCAAATAACTTGCGGTGAAATAGTCCCTAAATAGCTCGAGTGGGCGTGCAAACAGGAACTATTCCACCGCAACTTCGATGCGACAAAGGAGCAGTCCCTTTATCGCATTCCGTGCGAGCTCCAGCGCCATCTGCGGGTATAAGGCTAACAAGTGTTTATTTGCGAGGCCTAAGGGGCGCCCCGTATGGATATCGATAACTTTGAATGGTGGTATAGCGAGGGCGAGGCTCCGGACGAGGAGTGGGACGAGCCCGCGTTGCGTGACGTGTCGAGCGACGAGGACGAGACCGGCAACGACGTCGCCGCCGACTCGGACGCCGCCCTCGACCCCGTCGAGCCTCTGACCTTCGAACAAGCTTGGGCCCAGGCCGAGGCAGACGAGGCCAAGGCCGACGCTACGGCCACGCTCGGCGAGCCAGCCGACATGTCGATCTCGCCGGCAAAGACCCCGCAGCCGCGTCACACCATCGATCCCGACAGCACGGCATCCTTCAGTATTCTCGACGTGCCCTCGCAGGGTGCCCAGGCGCCCGCGCCCACACGTCGCCCCAATCTGTCTCGCGAGGAAGATGCAGGACGTCGCTCTCTGCTTGGCCCCATCCTTATCGCCTTCATGGCCGGCGTTATCGCATGCTCGGTGATTGGAAACGTCTGGAGCCATGTTGAACAACAGCGAAAAGACGCCGCCAAGGTCGAGATGTCTATCGAGCAATCGCTCGGCCGCACGCGCTCGGTACATGTGTCGGTCGAGGTCAAGGACGGCGCGACGTGGGACACCGCGCGCGGCGACAGCCAAATGCTCATCCACATCGTGGGGCGCACGCTCAAAGGGCAGACGATTGACGAGTATCAATACGTCAATTCCGCTGGTGACGGCATCGAACTTAAGCCCGGCGACTACGAGCTCACCGTCGATGAACCGCCCGTCGCCACCGACGGCACGCGCTTCCGTGCCTCAAAGCGCATGGTCCCCGTGAGCTTTAACTCACAGGCGCCCGAAACGGTCGACACCACACCGCAGGGCGGGTTCGACCTTTACGCTATTGCTCAATAACTGCGCCTGTCGCTCAACCCCGCCGCCAAGAGTGGGACAATAGCCCTCGACACTATTGTTTACTTTTGGAGGAAGTAGCATGTCTACCGTCACTACCATCAAGCGCGGCAGCCTCACCGCGGCCATCGATTCCATGGGCGCCCAGCTCACGAGCCTTGCCCTCAACGGCAACGAGTATCTGTGGCAGGGCGACCCCGCCTTTTGGGGCAAGCATGCGCCCATCCTGTTCCCCATTGTGGGCTCGCTGCGCAACAACACGGCGACGTCTGCGGCTGGCACCTGCGAGATGCCGCGCCACGGCCTCGCGCGCATCGTCGAGCACAAGCTGGTCGAGGTTTCGGAGGACGGCTCCTTGGTAACGTACGAGATCACCGACACGCCCGAGTCGCTCAAGGCCTTTCCGTTCCACTTTAAGCTCAACATGACCTATGCCCTGACTGGTGACGCCACACTTACCCAGACCTTTGCCGTCACCAATACCGGCGACGTGGACCTGCCGTTCTCGGTGGGCGGCCACCCCGCGTTTAACGTACCGGCTCCCGGCGCCGAGGACGAGGCATTCGAGGATTACGAGCTGGCGTTTACCGAGGCTTGGACGAACGAGGCTCCCATCATCACGCCCGACGGTCTTATGACGTTCGAGGGTAGTTACAAGGCTCCCGATAACTCGGACGTGCTGCCCATCACGCACCGCAGCTTCGATAACGATGCCATCATGTTCACCGATACCCCGGGCTCCACGCTCACGCTGCGCGGCCGCAAGTCGGGCCACGGCGTCAAGATCGACTTTGAGGGCTTTAAGTACATCGGCGTGTGGTCTGCCGCCAACGACGCCCCGTTTGTGGCGCTCGAGCCCTGGACCGGTCATACCACCACGGACACCGAGGATGACGTCTTTGAGCACAAGGTCAACACCATCACCTTGGCTCCCGGCGAGACGGACAAGCGCAGCTTTAGCGTTACCTTGCTCTAGAGGTTCCGCCGCTCGGTCGATGCTGCGCGCCGTCCAGAGCGATAATTTGTCATTCAAAAGGCAAGGCATGACCAGAAGGTTTATGCCTTGCCTTTTTCATGCCTAGTCGTTGGGGACGTTCTTGTTTGACTAGTCGTTTAAGAGCGTCCCCAACGACTACCAATCGTTTTCAGTTCGTAAACTTGCATATATGCATTTATATATGCATTTGCTGGAGGTAGCGCTGAGCGGTATCCTGTTAAGTCGTCAGCATACGATTCAACAGGGAAGGCAGATTATGCATTCTCCCCAACAGTGCGACGCGCATCCACAGCCGGTATGCAGCCGTCGCATCTTTTTGGGTAGCGCTCTCGCTGCGAGCGCTACTGTCGTCGCCGGCGCACTTGCCGGTTGCCAGCGCCCCTCCACGCTGGAAGTAGTTCAGCCCACGACGGGTGGCGGTCGCGACGACCTGTCCGATTCCGTTATCGGCAAGGATAAGATCCGCATTGGCATGGAGGCGGCCTACGCCCCGTACAACTGGCAGGTTTCCGAAGCCAGCGAGTACACCATCCCCATCGACAACGTGCAGGGCGCCTATGCCGATGGCTACGACGTGCAGATCGCCAAGATCGTCTGCAAGGCCCTTGGTGGCGAGCCCGTCGCCGTCAAGCAGAGCTTCTCGGGTCTTATCGATTCGCTCAACAACGGCCAGATCGACCTCATCATTGCCGGTATGAGCGCCACACCCGAGCGCGAAGAGTCGGTCGGCTTTTCCGACCCGTACTTCATTGGCTACTTTGGCCTGTTCGTAAAAGAGGGTTCCCCCTACCAAAACGCCACCAAGCTCAGCGACTTCAGTGGCGCCACGGTGCTCGGCCAAAAGGACACCATGCTCGATACCGTTATCGACGAGATTCCGGGCGTTGTGCACAAAAACCCGGTCGATTCGGTTCCCACGGTGTTTTCGAACCTGCTGCAGGGCACGTGCGACGCCGTGACCTACAACACCGAAAACGAGAAGGGCTATATGGCCCAAAATCCCGGTATCGTCCCCATCCATTTTGCCGAGGGCGAGGGCTTTAAGCAGGAGGTCGCGGCAAATGTCGGTTGCCGCAAGGGCTCGGACAAGCTGCTTAAGCTCATCGATAAGACGCTCAAGGGCATTAGCCAGGAGGAGCGCGACCAGATGTGGGACGCGTGCCTCGATCGTCAGCCGGCATAGGGAGGCAGCATGAAAACCATCAATCGTCTGGCCTCCTTTATCAAGGCCGACCATCGCTATGTATATCTGGGCACGAGCGTTATCGCGGCGCTCGGCCTGGCGTTTAGCCAGCGCAACCCCACGCCGCTGAGCTTCTTGGCCCCCACGGGCGTGTTCCAAGATTGCCTTTGGGCGGTTCTTTGGGCTTGGCTCGTCGTGTCGGCGGCGGCGTTGGTCACCAAGCTTATGCACTGGAACGACTATCGCGAAAAGTCGCCGTTCGCCTCCGAGCGTTGCCGCCGTGGCGCACGCTTGGGCAGCTATATCGTGGTCGCCATCGCGGCAGTTTTCTTTATCGACCGTTGCGTCATGTCGTTTATCGATCTGGTGCAGGTGAGCATTGTCTCGGATTCCAACCCCAGCGACTTTTTGTCGAGCCTGGTCTACATGACTTACAAGAGCGGCGACTTCTTCATTCGCGGTATCGAGATCACCATCGCGCTTGCCACCTTCGGCACTGTCATCGCATTCTTCCTGGCACTGCTCTTTGTGTTCCTGCGTATTCAGACCTTCGATCGCGTGGACAACGACCTGGTGCGCTTCTTTAAGAGTATCGGCCGCGGCTTTGCGACCGTCTACTCCACCATCGTACGCGGCACGCCCATGATGGTGCAGGGCCTGCTCATCTACTACGCGGGCTTTACCGTTCTGCGCGGCATGGGCTTCGAGACGGCGCAGGCCAACCAGATCTGGAGCACCTTTACCGCGGGTCTTGTCACCATTTCGCTCAACTCCACCGCCTATATGATGGAGGTCCTGCGCGGCGGTATCGAGTCCATCGACCCCGGCCAGGCCGAGGCGGCGCGCTCGCTGGGCTTGTCGCAATGGCAGGCCATGCGCAAGGTCGTGTTCCCGCAGGGCATTAAAAACGCGATCCCCGCACTCACCAACGAACTCATCATCAACATCAAGGACTCGTCAGTGCTTTCGGTCATCGGCGTGTTCGACCTCATGTACGCTACCACCACCGTCGCCGGCGTGTACTACCGCCAGATGGAGGTCTACTGCGTGGCGCTCGTGGTCTACCTGATCCTGACGCTCGTGGCGAGCCGCCTGCTCGAGGCCTTTGGCAAAAAGCTCGGTGCCGAGGCTCCGGCCACGCTGCCCAGCTCCAACTAGGCGCAAGACGAGGAGATTCATCATGGCAGATACCGTTACTACCGGCGCTGCGGCCGCGCAAACCAAAGAGCCGCTCATCCGCGTTGAGGGCCTGCGCAAGAGCTTTGGCTCGCTCGAGGTGCTCAAGGGCATCGACCTGGCCGTTAGCCCCGGCGAGGTCGTCACCATCATCGGCGCCTCGGGCTCGGGTAAGTCGACGCTGCTGCGTTGCCTCAACCTGCTCGAGACTCCGGACACGGGTCACATCTGGTTCCACGGCCAGGATCTCACGGCCGAGCGCTGCAACATCAACAAGCTGCGCGAGGACATCGGCATGGTGTTCCAGGGCTTTAACCTGTTCAACAACATGGACGTGCTCGACAACTGCACGCTCGCGCCCGTCACGCTCAAAAAGATGAGCAAGGCCGAGGCTGAAAAAATTGCGATGGAGCATCTGACGAGCGTGGGGCTCGAGAAGTTCGCGCACGCCGCCGTGGGCCGCCTGTCCGGTGGTCAAAAACAGCGCGTGGCCATCGCGCGCGCCCTGTGCATGAATCCGCAGATCATGCTGTTCGACGAGCCGACCTCCGCACTCGACCCCGAGATCGTGGGCGAGGTGCTCGAGGTCATGCGCAAGCTCGCGGCCGACGGCATGACCATGGTGGTCGTCACACACGAGATGGCCTTTGCCCGCACGGTGTCCGACCGCGTGGTCTTTATGGACAAGGGCGTAGTGCTCGAGGATGCCGCGCCGGCCGAGCTCTTCGGCAACCCTAAACACCAACGTACCCGCGAGTTTCTCTCGCGTTATCTCGAGGACAAGTAACCGACCGCAAACGCTTATGTAGCAGGGCCGCTCCGGTGGGGCGGCCCTTGTCGTCACAATCGAAAGGATGCCATGGCCGAGGTTTGGCGCTTCTTTGCGCACGAGGATGATTTTGCCGATATCGATGAGGTCGGCGCGTGCGAGCGCCTGGGCCGCGTGCTGTCGTTTCCGACGATTTCGAGCATGGATGCTCAGACGGTGGATTGGCAGGCGTTTGCCGACCTGCGCGCCTATATGCAGCAGGCCTGGCCGCGCGTGTTTGCGGCGGGCGAGGTCGAGCTCATCGACCATTCGCTGCTCGTGACGCTTGCCGGCATCGACCCCGCCCTCAAGCCGGTCATGCTCATGGGCCACATGGACGTGGTTCCCGTGGTGCCGGGCACCGAGACAGACTGGACGCACAATCCCTTTAGCGGGCACGTGGACGACACCTATATTTGGGGTCGCGGCGCCATCGATATGAAAGACCAGGTCGCAGGCATTCTCGAGGCGGTTGAGTATGCGCTCGCGCACGGCTGGGAGCACAAGCGTACCCTGCTGCTCGCCTTTGGCCAGGACGAGGAAACCACGCAGTGCGGCGCAGGCGCCATCGGACGCGCGCTCGAGGAGCGCGGCATTGAGCTTGAGTACCTGATCGACGAGGGTGACTACCGTATTGTTTCGGCTGCCGAGTATGGCGCGGGCGAGGGCTGGCTTATGCATGCCGACCTCGCGGAGAAGGGCTACGCCGATATCGTACTCAAGACGAAGAGTGAGGGCGGGCATTCGTCCAACCCTTACGGCGGCACATCGCTCGAGGTGCTCAGCCGTGCCATCACCGCAATCTGCGATATCGAGTGGCCGACGCGCGTGACCGACTTGCTTGCCGCCCAGCTCGTCGAGTTGGGGCTCTACACGGCCGACGAGATTGCCTCCAACAAGGACACCATCGTGCGCGAGTGCCTCGCCAGCAAGAAGCTCTACCCGCTCGTGACGACCACCTGCGCGCCCACGCAGATCGAGGGCGGCAGCACCGGCGCCAACGTAATGCCGCAGGATATGTGGGCTAATATCAACTTCCGCATGCTCGAGGGCACGAGCGTGGCCGACGTTGTGGCGCGCTGCCGTGATGCGGTTGCCGGGGCGGACCTTGCCGGTCGTGTCGAAGTGGAGCTGGGTCCCGGCAGCTCCGAACCCTCGCCGTCCCCGCGCATCGGTGGTCCCGGCCTCGAGGCGGTTCGTTCCATCGCCGCCTGCTATTTCCGTGATCCAAAGGGGACGGAGGAAAACGGATCATTCGAGCCAGTGGCAATTGTGCCCTCGACCGTGATCGGCGCGACCGACGCTGCCAACTACCAGCGCATTTGCTCCGAGTGCATTCGCTTATCGGCCTTTGTGGTAGACGATGACGAGTGCGACCGCGGCGTCCACGGCACCAACGAGCGCATCACCCGCCGCGCCTACCTCCAGGGTGTCCGCTTCCTCATCGCCCTGCTCCATACGCTCTAGAATCCGACAAAGGGACTGTCCCTTTGTCGGATTCCGTGCGGGTTATATGCAGGTTTGCCTGCGCACGCTATCATGTATAGGTTAGACCGGAATTATGTACCCCATACGCGAAGGGATGCGCATGTATCTGAAGATCGACATGTTCTAGCCGGGCTTACCCCCGCAGCGGCGCCCCACGCCCCATCAATTCTGCCGATTTTCACCTTCACGCATATAAAGGAGTCCGTCATGCGCGACAAGCTCGAAAAGATCATCAAGGCCTACGAGGAGCTCGAGAAGAAGCTTTCCGACCCGGCCGTCGCCTCCGATATCAAGGAGTTCACGCGTCTCAACAAGGAGTACGCGCACCAGTCCGACCTCATTGCCGCCTCGCGCGAGTACATCGGCGCGCTCGATGACATCGAGGCCGCCAAGGAAATGCTGCACGATACCACCGATGCCGATGAGAAGGAGATGCTCCAGATGGACATCTCCGAAAATGAGGCCAAGCTCCCCCAGCTCGAGGAAGACATCAAGTACATGCTCATCCCGAGCGACCCCAACGACGACAAGAACACCATCGTCGAGATCCGCTCCGCCGCCGGTGGCGACGAGGCGGCCATCTTCGCCGGCGACCTGTACAAGATGTACCAGCGCTTCTGCGAGTCGCGCGGCTGGAAGACCACCGTGCTCGACTCCAGCCCCAGCGAGGCCGGCGGCTTTAAGTCCATTGAGTTCAAGGTCGAGGGCGACCGCGTTTACTCCGTTATGAAGTACGAGTCCGGCGTGCACCGCGTTCAGCGCGTCCCCAAGACCGAGTCCCAGGGCCGCATTCAGACCTCCACGGCTACCGTCGCCGTACTTCCCGAGGCTGAGGAAATCGACGTCCAGATCAACCAGTCCGACCTGCGCATCGACACCTACTGTGCCTCCGGCCCTGGCGGTCAGTGCGTTAACACCACCTACTCCGCCGTGCGCATCACCCACCTGCCCACCAACACCGTGGTGCAGTCGCAGGAGCAGCGTTCCCAGATCCAGAACCGCGAGGTCTGCATGCAGATGCTGCGCGCCCGTCTGTACGAGATGGAACTCGAGAAGCAGCAGGCAGAGCTCGGTGCCGAGCGCCAGAGCCAGATCGGCCACGGTAACCGTTCCGAGAAGATCCGTACCTACAACCAGCCGCAGGACCGCGTGACCGATCACCGCATCGGTTTCAACTCCACCTACAACGGCGTCCTTCTGGGCGATCAGCTCGGCACCGTGATCGAGGCACTCGCCGCCGCCGAGCGAGCCGAGAAGCTGGCGCAGGCTGTGTAGGTTCCGCCGTTCTACCGAACGGCGGACCAGCCGACGCTGCGCGGGCCGCATTTGGACAATCTGACGTTCAACTTCAAGGGCGCGACCAGAAGGTCAGCGCCCTTTCGTTTCACGTCACCTTGTCTCAAATGCGGCCCGCTCGCTGTCCGTCCTCTACCTGCGGCGCTGCCTTGCTCCGGATGCGGTATGCTCAACCTGCGGGGTTTCCATGGCAGTCATTGGGGACGTTCTTAAATGACTAGGTTGGGCACATTGCTTTGAGATGTTATTTAATCGGCTTTGATGGGCATTAAGCCGGCTACCTGCTCAAAGAAATTAGCGGCATTCATCTGCTATTGTAGTTGGCACTTAGGGACGTTCCTTTTCTGCCGGCAGTTTGGGACACTCCTGGCTTAGTAGTCATTGGGTGTTCCTATAGTTTTGTCAACCGTCGGGGCTACTCCCGGTAGGGCACCCGGTCGCGCATCACGGCGTATATCGCCCTGAGCCGCTTCCTCGCGACGGCCTTGAGCGCCCGCCCGTGCCCCATGCCCCGCGCCCTGCAGGCCCGGTAGTACTCGCCGTAGCGCCCCGAGGACCTCACCAGGCTGTTGCACGAGAAGATCAGCAGGGACTTGAGCCTCGCGTCGCCGCGCCTGGACGCCCTGACCGACCTCACCGACGTGCCGGAGCTCCTCACCCTCGGGGCTATGCCGCAGTACGAGGCCAGGTGGTCGTGGTCCGGGAACCTCCCGATGTCGACCGACACCGCGAGCTGCGCCGCGGTCCTCGGGCCGATGCCGGGCACGGTGAGCAGACACGCGTAGGTC
This sequence comes from uncultured Collinsella sp., assembly GCA_905209765.1. Lineage (GTDB taxonomy): Bacteria > Actinomycetota > Coriobacteriia > Coriobacteriales > Coriobacteriaceae > Collinsella. Next base: position 35,025 of record CAJLUE010000012.1, read on the forward strand.
TCGTCGCCCTCGAGCAGCGCCGCCGTCTCGGCCTCGAGGGCCCCGGCCTCGTCGAGGGCCTCCGATATCCGGGCGGCCAGGAACCTGACCTGCCTGTTCTCGGCCTCGACGAGCGCCGGCGGGGGCGCGGTGGAGGCGGC
>CAJLUE010000013.1 GCA_905209765.1 uncultured Collinsella sp.
GGCCAGAATCGGGCAGCATCGCGAGCAAAAACTCAATGTCTTTATCGGAAAGCTCTCGATAGGTCGTTTCGAGAGAAGCCCGACGTCATGCTTCTCGAGTTGCCTGAAGACGCCATTCATGCCCGTGCGCCAGTTACCCTGAGTCTCCTGAGCATATGTCCAATCGATGCCGACTGGCTCAATCTGAACGCCGCTTATGCACGCGCGAAACTATGAGAGGCGGCTATCTGCCGCTTCTTTGGTTCGCTCGATAATATCTTCGAGCATGCCTGGCATGGCGGAGACATTTGCTGTACTCCATGGTAGCTCCTTTGCAAGTTTTGCTAATTTTTGCAAGTTTTGCTAACTTTTGCAAGTTTTGCTAACGGTTTAACATGTCTTGTGCCGCGGGATTGCAGGAGTGAAAAACGGGGATTCCTATTATTCCGACTACGTTGCAGCGAGCGGGGCCCGGAGCGCGATGTTGCTGCGCTCCGGGCCCCGTTGGTTTGTGGCTTGGACCAGTTCGACTGCCGCTGTCCTAGTCAAACAGGCTCGGCATGTCGTTTTCTTTCATGAGGGCACCGGCTGAGGGGAGGCTCTGCGCGGTGAACTTTTCGGCTGAGACGCCGGTGCCAAGGATCTCCTCGGTTGTGCCGACGGTGGTGACCGAGCGGCCCTTCTTGGCCGTAAAGGCCTGGACGCCCTGCGTGTTGGTGGTCGTCTTGGTCTTGAGCAGCGACGTGTTGAAGTTCATCAAACGATAGTCGCTCGAGACCAGCGCGATGTCGCGGTCTTCCTTGAGCACCTGGGCATACAGTAGTTTGCTGCCGCCGTAGATGGCGTTCTTAAGGCGCTTGCGGTTGGTCTTGGTGACGTATCCAGAAAGCGCGACGCGCACCACGCGGCCGTTCTCAAAGACAAACAGCACGTCGGCCTTATAGTCCTCGGGGTCGATGACCCAGATGACGCTCTCGTCGGGCTCCATCTCAAGATCGGTGGGCAGATACGAGCCCAGCTGGGCCGACTTGGTATCCTCAAACGCCGCAACCTTGCACTTGTACACCTGGCTCTTGTTGGTAAAGACCAGCAACTCGTGGGTGTTGGAGGACGGGAACTCGATAAAGGGTTTGTCGCCGTCTTTGTACTTGAGCGTGGTCGCCTTCTTGAGCACGCGGTCCGTCATCTTCTTAAGGTAGCCATCGCGCGAGAGCATGATGGTCACTGGGTACTCCTCGACCTCGGGCTCCAAGCTTACCTCGATAACCTCATGGGGCTCGATCCTGCCCGTGCGACGCGGCATCACGTACTTCTTGTTGACTGCGGCCAGCTCGTCGCTGATGACCTTCTTGATGTTCTCCTCGCTGGAGATGATCTCCTCAAGCTCGGCAATCTCACCCTCTAGCTTGGCGATGTCCTTGGTGCGGTTGAGGATGTACTCCTCGTTGATGTTGCGGAGTTTAAGCTCGGCAACAAACTCGGCTTGGGTCTCGTCGATGTCGAAGCCGCGCATAAGGTTGGGCACGACCTCGGCTTCGAGCTTGGTACCGCGGATGATGGCGATGGCCTTGTCGATATCGAGCAGGATCGCCTCGAGGCCGTGCAGCAGGTGCAGGCGCTCGGACTTTTTGCCCAGGTCAAAGTTAATGCGGCGACGCGTGGACTCAATACGCCACTTGACCCACTCGTGCAGAATCTGGCGCACACCCATAACGCGGGGATAGCCGTCGACCAGCACGTTAAAGTTGCACGAGAACGAATCCTGCAGCGTGGTCGAGCGATAGAGCTTGGCCATGAGCTTGTCGGGGTCGACGCCGCGCTTAAGGTCGATAGCGATGCGCAGACCCGAAAGGTCGGTCTCGTCGCGGATGTCGGCGATCTCCTTGACCTTGCCCTCCTTGGAGAGCTTGACGATGCGCTCGATGATGACATCGGTCTTGGTGGTGTAGGGGATCTCGTAGACCTCGATGATGCGCTCTTCGGGAATCCAACGCCAGCGGGAGCGGATCTGGAAGCTGCCCAGGCCGGTCTCGATAATCTTCTCCATCTCCTCGCGGCGGTAGATGATCTCGCCGCCGGTCGAGAAGTCGGGCATGGGCATGTACTCGAGCAGGTCGCAATCGGGATCCTGCAGGTAGTGCATCGTGGCGGTGCAGACCTCGTTGAGGTTGAAGCCGCAGATGTCGGACGCCATGGCGACGCCGATGCCCTTGTTGGCCGAGACGAGGATGTTGGGGAACGTGGTGGGCAGCAGGCGCGGCTCCTTCATGGCACCGTCGTAGCTGTCGACGAAGTCGACCGGGTCCTTGTCGATGTCCTTGAAGATCTCGGCGCTGATGGGGGAGAGCTTGGCTTCGGTATAACGCGAGGCGGCGTAGCTCAGGTCGCCCGAATAGTACTTGCCAAAGTTGCCCTTCGACTCCACGAAGGGCGCAAGCAGCGCTTCGTTGCCCGTCGCCAGGCGCACCATCGTCTCGTAGATCGCGGCATCGCCGTGCGGGTTGAGCTTCATGGTCTGGCCCACGATGTTGGCGCTCTTCTGGCGCTCGCCCTTGAGCAGACCCATCTTGTACATGGTGTAGAGCAGCTTGCGGTGCGAGGGCTTAAAGCCGTCGATCTCGGGGAACGCACGCGAGACGTTGACGCTCATGGCGTAGGGCATGTAGTTGACCTCGAGCGTCTGCGTGATCGGCTGGTCGGTGACCTCGGAGTGCAGGCCGATGACGTTTTCGGCGTTGACCTGCTTTTTCTTTGGCTGGTTCTTCGTCTTCTTCTTTGCCACGATATCCTCTTGAACTTCTTATGGGCCGTCGTTATCGATTTGCTGCTATTGCAGGTCCAGCTGGTCCAGGTATTCCTTGCCGTGCTCGGAGATATGGCGTTTGCGGCCTGCCTCGTCGTTGCCCAGCAACAGGTTGAACATGGTCTCCATCTTAGTGACGTCCTCGGGCTCCACCTTGATCAGGCGACGCGTCTCGGGGTTCATGGTGGTGAGCCACATCATGTCCGGATCGTTCTCACCAAGACCCTTGGAGCGGTTGATCGAGCACTTTTGGTCGCCGATCTCTTTGAGGATGCCGTTCTTCTCGAGCTCGGTGTAGGCAAAGTAGGTCTTCTCTTTGCAGTTGATCTCGTAGAGCGGCGACTCGGCGATATACACGTAACCCTCGTCGATAAGTGTGGGCACCAGGCGGTAGAGCATGGTGAGCACGAGCGTGCGGATGTGATAACCGTCGACGTCGGCATCCGTACAGATGATGACCTTGTTCCAGTTGAGGTTGTCCAGGTCAAAGGCACCAAGGTTCTTGATGCGCTTGTCCTTGATCTCCACACCGCAGCCCAGCACGCGCATGAGGTCCATGATGATGTCGGACTTAAAGATGCGCGGGTAGTCCTCCTTCAGGCAGTTGAGGATCTTACCGCGGACGGGCATAACGCCCTGGAACTCGGCATCGCGCGAGGTGCGAATGGCGCCTGCTGCCGAGTCGCCCTCTACGATGTAGATCTCGCGGCGGCTCTTGTCCTTGGAGCGGCAGTCGATGAACTTCTGCACGCGGTTGGCCATGTCGGTCTTCTGCTGCAGGTTGGTCTTGATGCTCTGACGCGTCTTCTCGGCGTTCTCGCGCGAGCGCTTGTTGATGAGCACCTGCTCCATGATCTTGTTGGCGGCGTCTTTATTCTCGATCAAGTAGGTCGAGAGGCGCTCCTTAAAGAAGGCCGTCATAGCCTGCTGGATAAAGCGGTTATTGATGGCCTTCTTGGTCTGGTTCTCGTAGGACGTCTGAGTGGAGAAGCAGTTGGTCACCAGCACCAGGCAGTCCTGGACGTCCTGCCATTTGATGCCGCTCTCGTTTTTGTTGTATTTGCCCTGTTGCTTGATGTAGGCATCGATGGCGCTGGTCAGAGCGCTACGGGCGGCCTTCTCGGGCGAACCGCCGTTCTCGAGCCACGATGAATTGTGGTAGTACTCCTGCATCATGAAGGTGCGCGAGAAGCACATGCATGCGGTGATTTTTACGTTGTAATCGGGCAGGTCCTCGCGATCGCGACCGCGACGGTCGGCCTCGATAAAGAAGGGCTCGGTGAGGTAGTCGGTACCGACCTTCTCGAGCACGTAGTCTTCGATGCCCTTGGGATAGCAAAAATCCTCTTCGGAAAACTCGCCATCGTCACCTTCGATGCGCAGGCGGAAGGTCACGTTGGCGTTGACCACGGCCTGGCGGCGCATGGTCTCGCGATACCAATCGTGGGGAATGCTAATCGAGGTAAAGACCTCAAGATCGGGACGCCATTTGATAGTGGTGCCGGTGCGGTTCTCGTCGCTGGGCTCAATCTCGAGTGCCTTCTTTTTGGCGCCGACAACCTTGCCCTTCTTAAAGTGCATGGAGTACTTGTTGCCGTCGCGCCAAACCGTGACGTCCATGTATTCGGAAGCGTACTGAGTCGCGCAGGAGCCCAGGCCGTTGGTGCCGAGCGAGAAGTCGTAGTCGCCGCCCTGGTTGTTATTGTATTTGCCGCCGGCGTAGAGCTCGCAAAAGACGAGCTCCCAGTTAAAGCGCTTCTCGGAAGGGTTCCAGTCGAGCGGGCAGCCACGGCCGTTGTCCTCTACCTGGATAGAGCCATCGCGAAAAGCGGTAAGGGTGATGAGCTTGCCGTAGCCCTGGCGCGCCTCGTCAACGGCGTTGGACAGGATCTCGAAGGCGGCATGCGCGCAGCCGTCGAGCCCGTCCGAGCCAAAGATAACGGCGGGGCGCAGACGTACGCGTTCCTCGTCCTTGAGCTGGCGGATACTGTCGTTACCATAGTTTGCGGTGTTTTTTGCCATACTCGCTCTCTCGGTGCTCCCTTGCTGCGTTTAAGTCATATAGATAGTCAAGGTAGCATAGCCCAGCCCACAGGCGATTCCAACCAACACGAAATCCATCGAACAATCGTTCGGAGTTCGATGGAGATTCGTTTACTCGGACAAAACCGAGTCGGTTCTGACCGAGTAAGTTTGAAGACGGCCGAATGTGTCTTGCTGCGTTTGCGGTTGGATACGTTGTCGAAGACGTGTCGTGCGGATTGTTGGCGAAAAGACGTCGTGCCAAGCTCGAGGCAGAACTCGACTCCTCAGACGACATTTAATGCGTAATGGGCCGGCTCTGGGTATCCAGAACCAGCCCTTTTTTGATGCTCGATGAGCCGAGTCGGCGTCTCTCACAAAAGTAGCTAGGAGCTAGCGAGGTCTATCAGAATTGACCTCATTGGCGGTGTCGGTTTCGAGCGCCGTGCGGCGGGCGCTGTAGGCGATAAGGCCGGCGCCTGCCGCGGCGAGTGCTGCAGCGGCTGCCGTGAGGGGGGCGTTGACATCGCCCGTGCCCGCAAGCGCGCCCGCTTTTCCGGAGCGCTTGTTATTGCCGTGGTCCTTGCCACTGCCGGAGCTGCTTCCGCCGGAGCCGCCGCCCTCGTCAGTGCCGCCGCCACTCGTGCCGCCATCGCCGTCGACCGTCATCGGGGCGTCGTGAAGTTCTGTCGTATCCGCGCTGCCGCATACGCCGACCTGAACTTCTGAGCGCTCGCATGCCGCGTCGGGCACATGAAGTTCGTGCAGTACGGCACCCAGCGCCGAGTTTGCGCCCGGTCGAATTTCCTCGAGCGTTACGGGATCGAGCGCCACCAGATTACGCGCCTTCGCATACAGCGTTACGCGTTTGCCCACTTCGTCGTTCCAACTCTCGGGGATGGCGAAGCTCATACGGAACTGTGCCGTGCAACCCGGTGCCAGCACGGCGTTGCCGTTGTCGGCTACCAGCGGGTGCGTTGCAAAACGTGCGCCCAGCGTCTCGAGCGCGTACTTCACGTGTGCCATATCGTTGGCCGAAGCGTCCTCGGCAAGCTCTGGATCAAAGATCGAAGCCATGCGTGCGTTCGCGCCGAACCCGATGGATGCGCTGGAGAACGGCTGGCTGGAGCCCTCTCGGTACAGATCGATCGTGCCGGCGGTCAGCAAGGTGTTGCCGTCGTTTCGCACCGTGACCATGAAGGATTCGCCTGCTGCTCCGGGCACCACCGCGCCCGAGGTAGCGACCGCGCCCGTCGGAGTGGCACACGCCACCAAGGGCACTTCGATGCCGTGCAGCTCTGCCTCGCTCTTCTCCGCGCTCACAATGTGCGTGGCGAGCGCGGAGAGCATGCCTCCCGACGTCAAAAATGTCGTTATCTGATCGACGGGATGGTCCAGCTCGCACATCACGAACGGCTCCGTGAACAGATCGCCTGCCAAGGTGCTGGCGAAGATGCGGAAGTGCTTGCCCATCACTGCTACCGGGTTGCCTTCTTCGTCGTAGGTTTGCCCCACCTTGCCATCGGTGTTCTCTACATAGAGCACGCACCTGCCGTTGTTGCTTACGCTAAACGATGCCGGGCCACAGCCTGCGGCACCCACGGGCTGCGTTGCAAATGCCGATGCTCCTCGCGTCCAAGTAATATGCTGCAGTTGCTCGTTGACGGTTGCCAAAAAGCCCGAATGTTGTGGCCACGGCACCGCGTGGGGTACTGTGGCATCTGGTGGCATAACGCCCCAACCCGCGATGGACTGGCCGATCACGGCATACGATGCGCAGCCACAACCGTTTGCAGTTTCGTATGCAACGGGCACCACCATTTTGCCGTTGATATTCTCGGGTACGCCCAGCTCGATGCTCGATGGCGCTTGCGGAAAGCGGAGGACCTGACGGAACGTGAGGCTGTCGCCCAAATCATCCGACCACAGGGTGAAGCACTCCAGCGCAACCTCTGCCTCATTGCCCAGCGCCTTTTCTGCGGTGGTTCCGCGGCGGTGGAGGTAAGCGCCCGACAGGCGCCCGTCGACCAGCGTCTTGCCCACCGTGATGCGTGGACACTGCAGACAATGGTGGCCATCCTCCTGAAGGCGGCCGCGCGAGATGCTGCGCCACGACGTGTGCGACATCACGCGAACTCCGTCGTTGCTTATGCGCAGGCGCACAACGGACAGTATGCCGGCTGTGCTTGCCGTATCGAAAAGGGTGTTGTCGCCGTCGGGGCGCTCGCCCGAGACCAGCAGCACGTACGCGTCCTGGTTTTCTCTTCCGTCCGTATATTCCACTACGTCGAAGTCGTAATCGAATATGCCGTCGCGCTCCACGTCGCCCTCGCCAAAGCCAAGGGGGAAGTCCACGGGCATGGGGGCAGACCACGTGCCGTTTGCCTTTGTGTGCACCACCAGGCGCGAGCGGCCATTGTCGCCGTAGCGCACCGAGGCGATACGGAACAGGCATTCTACGCCGGCGATCATTGCCAGCTTCATGTGAGCTTCGCTGAGCACGCCGGAAAACAGCACGTTGTCGCTCGAGGGCTTGATGCCGCCACGCTCGTCCTCCGATACACCAGCAGAATTGGCGTTGGGGTCCGCAACAGCGTTCGTCGCCTGCTCGATATAGGTGTACTCGTACATCGGCGCGGCGTTTTCGTCGTTCCCTATCAGTGCATGGACGAAATGCTCGATCTGTCCCGCGTCGTCGCTTTCTGCATCCGCCTCGAGCTCAATGCACGTGACCGCTTGATCCCAATCGCGCACGACAGGCGCGGCGTTTACGGCAGTGGCCTTAACCTCGGCGCGTGCGAGCAGCTCGGCGTTGGTGACGATGGTGGCCGATGCGATAAATTGCGGCACGCCGCCCGCCTCGATGTTGCCGGGCGTGCCGAAGCGGGCATCCAGCGTGTAAGGCGTATCTCCACCCAATGCGAGCTCAGAGCGCTGGAGCACATACTGGTTGCCATTGTTCACCGACATATTCCACGAATCGAGGAGTGTGGGCCACGACCCCGACCAAGCCTTGGTGGTCCACTTGAACATTACAAACTGGAGTATCACATCGACATCGACGTCTGCACCTACGCGCAGTCGCGGAAGCTGGTGTCCATCTGCCTTCTCGTACCCAATGAACAGCGTGAGGGATGCGGCGCCGCGCACGGCAGACGAGGCGACGCCTGCAACGCCGGCGCCAAAGGTGACGGCAAGCCCGATCTGGATGGTGAACGATCCCGACGTATTGGAATAGTCGAGCGAAATGTTCTTGAAAAACGCCGCGCCGCTGCCGTGCGTGTGGGCGCCCACGGCGAGCGCCAGTTTTGCCAGCACCCAGGGGTTGACGTTTAAGAAAAACGGCACCGGTCCTAGGGTAAACTGCTCGGTCCAATTGAGGTCGGTTCTTACTTGGAAGAGTGCCTTAATATTGCCGTATGCGGGGTCGTTGTTGTCGCCCCAGGTTTTGCCCGCCCAATCGTAGGCGAGCGAGCCGTACAGCTGTGTGGCGATATCCATCGTAAACAGCAGCGTGCAATGGTGGCGAAGGAGCTTGGTGTTTCTTGGGTCGGTGCCCGAACCGGCACTCATACTTTTGTACTGATTCCACTTCCCTTCCATCTCGTCGAGGTAGCGGTTTGCCTGCTTGGCGCCCGACTCGCGCGGTGACTTCTTCCAGTATTCCGGATCAGGGTTGCCCGAATCGTTCATGTAGCCGACCGGTTTGTATCCTCCGCCAAACAGCACGTACCCGGCAAAAGAGAAATCGAACAAAATGGGGAACGAGGGCATCCAACACGTGAACTTATTACCACCGATGCCGGGAAACGCCGCGGGGAAATCAAACGGAGTGATCTCTTGGTCCATGGTGGTGGGAATGATGGTGGTCGAGCCCGATTCCGCCTTTGCGGCCGGCGCGGTGACAACGGCCATGGGAGAGGAGAGCGTGTAGGTTTTGCCCTGATAGTCGAGGACAAAGCGCAGCTTGCACCCTTCTTCCAGAAGGCCCGATGCCGCATCGAGAAACTTGTCTTCGAGTGTGAACGTTGCCAGATTATCCGAACCCGATGCACTGGCCTTGACTTGGCCAATCTGCGTGACGGTTTCGGGCGAGCTACCCGCGGCAGGTGTCACTTTGTTAATGCGCAGCGTTGCCTGCCCACCCTGTGGCAGATGTGCCTGCACGGTAAAGGCGTGCGTGTCGGGTTGATCGTTTCCGGCGTCGTCCTTCGGCAATGCCATGAACGTGGCTTCAGCGTACTGGATGTCCCATTCGTCAAACGTGAGCTGGCGGAAGTACGGCTCGCCGTCGGAAAGCGGACGCGTGGGTGCGGTTATGGCGGTGCCGCCCTGGATACGCGCAAGGGGAATCTCGACATCACGGTAGCCCGCCATGCTAATGGAAATGCCGCCGTTAAAGTCGTACGCGTCGAGAAGCGTTGCCTCGTCCACGTAACCTTCCGAAAGAGGGGCGATCTCAAAGATGGCCGTGCCCTCGTCGTCGGTCGTGGCGGTGAGCTGCTTGCCTGCGGCATAGCGCGATGTGAGCGTGACCTGGGCACCCGTGATGGGCGTATTCTTGTTGGCGACATCGACCACGACCACACCAAACATGGTGCGCGAGAGCACGAGTACCTTGAAGGGATCTTCTTCATCGGCATGGGCTTCGGTAGGCGTAAATGGCAGTATGAAGACGTTTGGGCTGCCTGGCACGCGAGGCAACATCATGCCTGCCAGCGAAGACGCTCCGGCGACAAGTAGCGAACGGCGATCAAGCATCTTGGGCTCCCATCCCGCAAATATCGGTGGAAATACTCTCATTTTGCGAGAAGGCATCCTGTCACGGTAGTGCCGTTCGGGGACCAAAATGTCCAATTTGAGCGCGCGAAAGCGTCAGCCCCCCCGGAGCGCTTTCGATACACCGGGCAGTCTGGCCGCTAGCGCAACATGTGGGCAATCAGCTCGGCGCGAGTTCCGATACCAAGCTTGGCATACACTCCTGATAGGCGGTTTTTAACGGTGCCCGGCGACACACCCATATGGCGTGCGATTTCGGCGTTGGTCCAACCGCGGCAGGCGAGCATGGCCATGGTGAACTCCGTGGTCGTTAAATCGTCGGCCACGTCCTCACCCGAATCGGGGTTGTGGATGCGCCGCCAGCCGTAGCTGAATCGATACGTAATCTCGATGATGCGAGCGAAATCGTCGGGGTATTGCGATTTTAAGCATGCCTCGATGAGCCCCTGCAAAAGGCCGTGGTGCTCGCCAATGAGCTCGATAAGGCCGTCGGGGCGCGCAATGTCCCAAGCAGCTCCGAAGTGTGCCTTTGCGGCGTCGATGTCCTTGAGGCTCATGCATGCCATGGAAGCTGCCAGGTGCAGGAACAGTTCCGAGATCGGATAGCTTCCCTGTTTCATAATCAGGGCGTTTTCCGCCATGCCCAGGCTGCGGCCGTATTCGCCGCGCAGATACAAGGCGTGCGCCATTACGTAGCTGGCGAACAGGCGCAGGCCTTCGGGCAGATGCGCCGCAAGCGGATAAAACTCTTCGGCAGAATACGGGGAAGGCAAGTGCAGCAGGACACTCGCGGCCGAGGCGAACAGGATATGCGTGGCGTGGATGGCGGGCGATTCCTCGTCGACCGGCGTATCGAGGATGCCAGTAAGGCACCGGCGAGCGTCGGCGATACGGTTGAGCGACAGGCTGGCGTATCCGCAGATAAAGCATGCGGAATAGCGCAGCGCGGGATCGGTGGCGTCAAGATAGGGGCGTGCCGTCTTGGCGGCGAGGGTGGCCTGTCCGCGAAAGTACAGCGCTTCTGCCGTGGCAATGGCGCGCGAATCGGGGTCGGAAATGCCTGCAACCGCAGCGTCAATCTGCCCCGGCACAAAGGCGGTGCACATCAACGGCATGGGAACGCATGGGTAGCCATCGCAGTCCATCATCCACCTCCCAACGGCTGGCAACAATAGCAGCAATTGTACTCCTGTTGCTCGGGACCCCTTTCGTTTTACTGTGCGGATAACGCTACGGATCGTTTTGGAAGGCTTACGAGCATGGTGGTCCCGTTCTCGGAACTTGCTTCGACCTCTACCGTGCCACCGTGAAGCGCTGCAATCTCCCAAACAAGCGCTAGTCCGAGTCCTGCGCCGCCGTATGCCCTGCTGCGGGATTTGTCTAGACGAAAGAACGGCTGGAAGATGCTCTCACGGTACTGCTTGGGTATTCCCGGGCCCTCATCTTTGACTCGCAAGAGCACGTGGCTGTCGCTGTCGCTGATGGAGACGTTGACAGTCGAGCCGGTGCGGCTGTAACGGATGGCGTTTTCGACCAGATTAAACACCAGCCGATAGAGGAGCGTGTCGCTCCCGATTACTAAAGCGTCTCCAGCATAATTGAGGGCTATGCCCTTATTTTCGGCAAGTGGCGCAAGGTCGGTGAGGACCTCTTCGGACAAGGGACCAAGTTCAACATCGTCATCGCAAGGAACGCTGCGGAGCTCACTCATCTCGAGCAACACCTTGGTCATTCGAGACATGCGCTCGGTTTGTTCTTGTAGCAGGCCGAGCAGCTCGGCTGTTTTGGGTTGCAAACCGGAGTGCTCGGAGATGAATAGTTCAATCTGTGCTTGTATAAGGGCGAGCGGGGTGCGCAGCTCGTGTGCGGCGTTGCCGGTAAACTGACGCTGTGCAGAGAACCCTTCGCCAAGACGGGCGATCATGTCGTTGAAAGAGGCGCTGCATCGCTGTAGCTCGGTGGGCACATCTTCACTGAGTCTGATTTCGCTTAGGTTGTCAGGCTGCACACGCTCAACCTGGGCGGCAAAAGCCCGTAGCGGTTTGAGCGCACGACCGCTCACAAAGTATGCCAGCACGCCGCCAAGGAGTGTGACTCCAGCCGTGATGCACCAGGTTGTCGTGCCAAAAGACTCTTGTGCGTCGTTTACGACGATCGTGACCTTGTCATCGGGGGTCGCTTTCGTTGGGTCGAACGCCTGGGGCGAATCTTCGCCGGTTGCGTTAAAGGCCGAGATGTTACTGCCGATGGCATCCATGTAGCGCATGCCCGTATAGCCGACCAGGCAGTTCGTCAGCACGCATGCTGCACACGTGAGCAGTGCCGTCATAATCGTTATGCGCCATTGCAGCGAAAGCCTTTTCATTCGCTATCCTCCATAACGTAGCCCTCTCCAATCCGATTGCGAATCGGGTCGTATTCCAATGCGCCACGCAGCTTTTTGCGGAGTGACGAGATATGAACGCGGGTTGCGTTGCTAAAGCTGTTCACGCTGCTATCCCAAACGTGCTCGATAAGCTCCTCTTGACTTATCGGACGCCCCTGATTAAGCATCAGGTATTCCAAGATTCCCGTTTCCTTGCGTGTAAGAGATAGAGCCTCGCTGTCCACGGAAGCGATGCGCGCCTTGGTGTCAAAGCGGAGCTTTCCGCAGGTTAAAACTATGTCGCTTTGTGCAAAGCGCCTGAGGGTAAGGCTGCGGATCCTTGCCGCAAGCTCGTCAAGATGAAACGGCTTGGTAAGGTAATCGTTGGCGCCGGCATCGAGTCCGGCGACTTTATCGGATACTTCGCCACGTGCGGACAGAATCAGTACCTTAGTCTCGCAGTCAGTTTTCCTAAGTTCCCTGAGTACGGTCATGCCGTCGATACGGGGAAGGTTGAGGTCGAGTACCACGAGGTCGAAGGCCTCAACGTCCAGTAGGTCGAGCGCCTCCTGTCCGTTGTGACAGCAGTCGACGCTGTACGCCAAGTTTCGCAAGCTGCGCGCGATTGCATCACACAGCGCCTGCTCGTCCTCGACGATCAAAATACGCATAACAGTCTCCTTGCACATTTCAAATCGCGCTTAACACGGATTTTATAGCCGATATGGTCCAATGGTCGCGTAACGAAAGGAGTGGTCAGGTTGTTCAAAGCGGTAAAACCCGTGGTACAGGTCGCTTTGTTGATCGTCGGAATTGCCATGGTGTGCTTTGGCGTTATGCGTGGCGAGGCGGATGCCGTGCTGGCCAAAGCGATTAGGCTGTGCTTGGAGTGTATCGGAATTGGATAAAAGAGAAAACACTGCATCGCATGTTTTGGCTCGATTTCGCGGATTCATTCAGGCGGCGGCAACGCTCGTCACCAATATCCACCTGCCAAACTTTGCCAAAGGCGGCATCTATCAGGGCGTGGGAAAAACGGTCTGCGTACCTGGACTTAATTGCTATTCGTGTCCCGCGGCATCGGGTGCGTGCCCCATCGGGTCGTTCCAGTCGGTGGTAGGTTCATCCAGGTTCAACTTTTCTTACTATGTTACCGGTACGCTCATTTTGCTCGGCGTGCTGCTGGGACGCTTTGTATGCGGCTTTCTGTGCCCGTTTGGTTGGCTGCAGGAGCTGCTTCATAAGATTCCCGGCAAAAAGCTTTCGACAAAAAAGCTCAAAGCGCTTACGTATATCAAATACTTCGTGCTGCTGTTTGCTGTGGTATTGCTGCCCGTGCTGGTGGTCAACGACCTGGAGATGGGAGATCCGTTCTTTTGTAAGTACATCTGTCCACAGGGTGTGCTCGAGGGCGCCATTCCGCTGGCCATCGCCAATGCCGGCATTCGATCTGCGTTGGGACATCTCTTTACTTGGAAACTTGCCGTTCTCATTGCCGTGGTAGTGCTGAGCGTTTTGTTCTACCGCCCCTTCTGCAAATGGATTTGTCCACTCGGCGCATTCTATGCGCTCATGAATAGGGTGTCCCTACTGGGGATTCGGGTTGACGCATGCAAATGTGTCTCGTGCGGCAAGTGCTCAAAGGTTTGTCAGATGGACGTTGATGTGGTCCGCGCGCCCAATCATGCCGAATGCATCCGGTGCGGAAAGTGCATCGGGGCCTGTCCCGTCGATGCCATCAGCTATCGCTATGGCCTGGAGGTGTCGGCGGAAAAGCTCCCCTTGACCGCCGATAAAAAGTAAACAAGCTTCGACAAAACGGAGGAATGACTATGAAGCTTTCTAAGATTGCGGCCCTGTTTATGGTGCCGGTGCTGGCCTTGTGTCTTGTGGCGTGCTCGGCACCTGGCGGCAATGCGAGCGAATCTGCGGGCTCCGATTCTAAGATCGCAGAACTCACTGCGCAGAAGCCGACCAATGCCGACGAGGCCGCCGAGTTGTATGCAAAACTCATGCAGAAGGAGAACGATATCTTTTCGAGTGATAACGCGCTGTGGGAAAAGGTATTCAATGCGGCAAATAAAGACTCGGCAATGATTGAGGACGGCAGCAATTACGGCGATTTCCTGCTCAAGACCATCGACGGCGCCAAGGATGAGTTCACGGCGGATGAGCTTAAGACGCTCAAGGCCAGTGCACAGCAGATCAAGGAGATCGAGGACAAGCTCGAGAGCTTGGAGAAGGAGTTCCCCGGCTGTGGAAGCACGCCGAGCGCAGGCGAGAGCGTCGATGCTTCGGCCGCTGGCATGACGGCTGGTGCCAATGCTTCGAGCGAGGCGACGAAGTTCCCCAGCTTTACGGGCAAGGACCTGGACGGCAACGACGTGAGCAGCGATGAGCTGTTCTCTAAGAACAAGGTCACCGTCATGAACTTTTGGTTTACCACTTGCAAGCCGTGCGTGGGCGAGCTGGGCGATCTTGAGAATTTGAATAAGGAGCTTGCCGAGAAGGGCGGCCAGGTCGTGGGCGTCAATTCCTTTACGCTCGATGGCAACAAGGGCGAGATTGCAGATGCCAAGGACGTGCTGAGCAAGAAGGGCGTGACATATAAGAACATCTGGTTCAAGTCGGATAGCGAGGCCGGTAAGTTTACGTCAAATCTATTCTCGTTCCCGACAACGTATGTCATCGATCAGAATGGCAACATCGTAGGGGATCCAATCGTGGGAGCCATCAGCTCCGCCGAGCAGCGCGCAGCACTCGACAAGCTTATTGACCAGGCGATTGCGAATAGCGAGCAGTAGAAAACGCGTAAGGCATGGCGAGGATCGTGCGCCGCTGTGCGAAGTAGTCCGCTCCCTTTCAAGTATAAGCTCCACCATATAGAGGTCCCGCTCGGGACCTCTTTTTTGGGCGCCGTCCCGTTCGTTTTTTGGCGCGGTTCCCTACATTCCTCACTGGCGCCGGCAAAAAATGGGGATAGAGTAGGACAAACGCGTCGAATACGAACGGCGGGGGAGAGCGGGCGAGCGCGCCCACGTGGGAGAGGTTGTCGTCCATGCTGGAGCTCAAGGGTATTTGCAAAAGGTACGTTACGCAGTCGTTTACGCAGGTGGCGCTCGACGACGTAAGCCTGTCTTTTCGCGATAACGAGTTCGTGGCCATTCTGGGCCCCTCGGGCTCGGGCAAAACTACGATGCTCAACGTAATCGGTGGACTCGATCATTTCGATTCCGGCGACCTGCTCATCGACGGCATCTCGACCAAGGACTTTCACGATCGCGATTGGGATGCCTATCGCAACAACCGCATCGGCTTTGTGTTCCAGAGCTATAACCTCATTCCGCATCAGACCATTTTGGAAAACGTGGAGCTGGCACTTACGCTCACGGGCGTGGGGTATGGCGAGCGCCGCCAGCGTGCGCGCGAGGCGTTGGAGAAAGTCGGCCTGGGCGAGCACGTTAACAAGCGCCCGAGCCAGCTATCGGGCGGACAGATGCAGCGCGTGGCCATCGCCCGTGCTCTGATCAATGATCCCGAGATTGTGCTGGCCGACGAGCCGACCGGCGCTTTGGATTCAACGACGTCCGTACAGGTCATGGACCTGCTCAAGGACGTGGCGCGCGACCGCCTGGTCATCATGGTCACGCACAATCCCGAGCTGGCGTACCAGTACGCCACGCGCATCGTCAACCTGGCGGACGGTAAGATCACCGACGATTCCGACCCTTTCGATGTCGCCGACGCCACGCGCCGTGAGGCCAAGCCTACGCGCAAAACCTCGATGAGCTTTGTGACGGCGCTGGGGCTTTCTGCCCGAAACCTTATGACCAAGAAGGGCCGTACGGCCATGACTGCCTTTGCGGGCTCGATTGGCATTATCGGTATTGCGGCGATTCTGGCGCTGTCCAATGGCGTAAACGGCTACATCAAAAAGGTCGAGGAGGATACGCTCTCGAGTTACCCACTCACCATTTCCAAGCAGGATTACGACCTGTCGTCCATGATGGGCGGACAGGGGGCCACGGATGACGAGGCGTCCAAAAACGAGGGTTCGTCCGACGATAGCGCCGGCGGCAAGGCTAAGGGAACCGATAAGATTCCTGTGGTCACGGCCGTAAAGGATATGTTTGCGAGTGTTAAGTCCAACGACATGACGAGCTTTAAGGCATGGCTCGATGCCGGTGGCGACGGCATCGATAAAGAGGTCAACGCCATTCAGTACGGCTACGGTGTATCGCCGGTTGTCTATCGTGCCGGCAAGGGCAATGAGAAGCCTGTCCGGCTGGTGCCCAACGCCATGACCGAGGCCATGAGCGGAGGCGCGAGCTCGGCGGCAACGGTGAGCATGGAATCCATGGGAACCTCGGTCTTTAACGAGATGATCGACGACCAGAGTCTGCTCGACAGCCAGTACGATGTCGTCGCCGGCCATTGGCCTACGTCTGCTAACGAAGCCGTAATGGTGCTTTCGAGCCGCGGCACGGTGGGCGACTACACGCTCTATAGCATCGGTGCGCTGGATATCGATGAGCTCAACGATCTGGTTAACAGCGCCATGACGGCCGACGGTAAGATCGAGACGCCCGAGACCGGCGCCGACTTTACCTACGACAATGCGCTGTCCACGACGTTTAAGGTGCTGTCGCCGGCCGATGCCTATCGCAAAAACGAAGAGACCGGCATGTGGACCGACATGTCTGGCGATGCCGACTTTATGGCCGCCAAGGTTGCCGATGGTATTGACGTGCGCATTGTGGGCGTGGTGCGACCTAACGAGACAGCCAATGCGAGTGCGTTGTCTCCGGGCATTGCCTATACGCATGCACTGACTCGCCAGCTTATGGAGCGCGCCGCCGTTTCGCAGATTGTGCAAGAGCAGCTTGCGCATCCCGAGACGGATGTCTTTACGGGCAAGTCTTTCGATGAACTGCAGAGCGAGGCCAAGCAAGGCGTGGATCTGGGCAGCATGTTCAGTGTGGACGAGGCGGCGCTCAAGAGCGCGTTCTCGTTTGATGCGTCTGCACTCTCGGGTGCGGCCGGCGGTATGGACCTGTCGGGTCTTGACTTGTCCGGGCTGGACATTGACCTTTCGGACGTTGGCAAGGATATCGACTTCAGTGACATCATGGCAAAAGCACCGGCCCCAGATTTCTCGGGTATCTTTGACGGTCTGGAACTCACGCCCGAGCAAATGCAGCAGGTGGGAACGCTTGCCAACCAACTTTTTGAGGGCTTTTTGCGGTCTGATCAGTTTAGGGCGCTGTCACCCGAAGATCTTAAAGACGCGTCAAAGCTCGCTGCCGCATTCTCGACATATCTTGAGAATGATGCCGCAGCCCAACAATGCCTGGCTCAGCTCAAGGCCCTCGGCGGCGATTCCCTGGCAGAGCGTCTCCAGCAGGCGATGACCGACTATGTGCAAAAGCAGCTGGCCCCGTATCTGCAGCAGGCTATGGACCAGGTGATGAAGACAATCAGCGAGCAGATAGCGTCGACGGTATCGTCCCAGCTCAAGGCGGGCGCGGCAGGGCTCATGGACCAGATGGCGACGCAGATGTCTTCGAGTTTTGCCAACCTGGCGAGCGCTATGCGTGTGGATGCGAGCGCCTTTGCCAATGCCATTCACTTCAACATGGACGCCGAGGACCTGAGTTCGCTCATGATGAGCTATGCCAAGGCATCGAAGCTCACCTACGACAACAATCTGACCACGTTGGGCTATGCGGATGAGGCAGACCCCATCTCGGTCAAGATTTTCCCGCGTGACTTTGAGGCCAAGGAGCGCGTACTCGACCATATCGATGCGTACAACAAACAGGTCAAAGCCGCTGGCCATGATGGGCAGGCAATCTCGTACACCGATTACATGGGCATCATCATGGGCTCGGTGACCGACATCGTGAACACCATCAGCTTGGTGCTCATCGCATTCGTGAGCATCAGCCTGGTCGTGAGCTCCATCATGATCGGCATCATCACCTACATCAGCGTGCTGGAACGCAAAAAGGAGATTGGCATCCTGCGTGCGATCGGCGCGTCGAAGCGCAACGTGGCTAACGTATTCAATGCCGAGACCTTTATCGAGGGCCTCATCGCCGGCGTCTTTGCCATTGTCGTGGTAGTACTCGTGAGCTTCCCGGTCAATGCCTGGGCGCTTGCGGCCAAACAGGTCCCCAACCTGATGAGCCTGCCCGTGCAGGATGCGCTGGTGCTCATTGCGATTTCGGTGTTGCTGACGGTTGTCGCTGGCCTGCTGCCGGCCCGCAGCGCATCCAGGAAGGATCCCGTGGAGGCCCTGCGCTCCGAATAATGTGACAAAGGGGCAGTCCCTTTGTCACATTGAGCGGCTTGTGAATTCGAGGCCTAATACTTTTCCGAGAAGTGAACGAGTCAAAATGGACCCCCGAAGTATCGACACTTTTAAGATGCAATTTCCTGCGGTTTTGCCAGTCAAATCCTGCGGTTTTGACGTCTAAAAATGTCGATGCTTCGGGGGTCCAAATACAGCCGTTCACTTCTCGGAAAAGTATTAGACCTCGCTATATTGGCGGCGTTCGCGAGCGGCAACCAGAGTGCGGCCTCCTAGCTCTTCTTTGCAGAGAGCATAAGGCTAATCCGCGACGCTTTCGCACACGGGCTCCAAGGCATCTTGCGCGATGGCAAGCTGCTCGGCGGCGCCGCCCAGCTTGCGCGCGAGATTGTTATCGCCGTTCTTGAGCAAGCGGCCGGCAGCTTGCGTGGCGAGCACGCTGGCTGGAGTTCCCTTTGGCGAAACACAATGTCGTTGATCATTTGGAGTGGCAGGATCAGCAGACATGCTACGAATGCCATGATGAGCGCAATCGCTGCGATCTTGCCGTTCGTGAGCATCAGTAAATCGAAGGTGAATGGTTTTCCGAGAAGTGAACGACCTATTCTGGACCCCTGAAGCATTCGCACTTTTGGATGCAAAAACCGCAGGATTTGAGTGATAAAACCGCAGGAATTGGCCTTCCAAAAGTGTCGATGCTTCGGGGGTCCGATTTTACTCGTTCACTTCTCGAAAAACCATTCACCTCGTTTTGCTGGGACGGTTGGAGGGGCGGTTGGTGCCGGGTGGCCGCCTCTGTTTTGGGTGGATTGTCGACTTGGATCCCCGAGGCACCGTGCCGCTCGTCGTCCATGGGCTCGAGCTGTCCGTTGCTCGCATCCTTGCCGAGGCAGTCGAAGGTCACATGACTAAATCAACCGTTGGCGGTGATGCCGTTCTCGTGGGCTTCATTTTTCCATGGCATTTTCCCGTCGATTTGTCGGTCTTTGCCGCGCTAGAGGTATCTTGCCGCGAGCTTCTCGAGTTTGGTGTCGCTTACGTTGTTGAGGATGCCACCGTCAACGATCTTTGCGCCTGGAGCGCTTGCTCTAAGGATCGACGCTGTCTTGCCCATTCCGCTCCCGCCCGAGGTGGCAAACAGGACGATTGTTTTGCCTGTCAGGTCGTAAGACTCGAGGAATGTGTCGACAATCGCCGGTGCCACGTACCACCAGATGGGAAATCCCAAAAAGATGGTGTCGTAGTCTTCGATGCGCTCGACCCTGGAGGTTATGGCGGGACGGCAGGAGGGATCGGCTGCCTCGAGTGTGCTGCGGCTCCGTTTGTCGCGCCAGTCGAGGTCGGCGCTTGTGTATGGGTTGGCGGGTACAATGGCGAACAGGTCGCTGTCCGCTACACGAGCCAGGCGACATGCAACGTTCTTCGTGGTGCCCGTTGCGCTGAAATATGCTACAAGTGTCTTAACCAATGGAGTTCCTTTCGTTGCTGTGGTTTGGACCTTATGCTGAGGTGCATTTGGCGCTTTCTCATGACCGCGATGCCGTGCGGTTTGTCCTGCATTCGGTTGAAGCGTTGCGTAGCCGGTAGATGAGATAGTCAAGGCGCTCGAGTTTCTGTTGTCCCGAGTGGATATCGTCGAGCAACTCGCGGCGATGTCGTTTTAGCAGGCAAATGCGCGCGCAGTCGCTGGCGGCCGAGCCGTACAGCTCGATAAGCTCTTCGCTGCAGCCGGCATCGTGTAGGCCATCGATGATGTTGTCGTCCATGTCGTCACTTTGTGGTTTTGACTTTGGCTTTGGTGCTACCGGCAAGCGGCTTTTCGCCGGGACGGGCTTTGGGACCAACGAGCGCGTGCGGTTGATGGGGCTTTTCGAGGAAGTCAACCTCGGCGGGGGAGAGCGTTATGTCGAGCGCGGCCACGGCGTCATCGACGCGCTCGGGCTTGGAGCAATCCACGATGGGCGCCTCGACGCCACGCGCCCAGTGCCATGCCAGCGCAATCTGCGGCATCGGCACGTCGTGATCGGCGGCAACCTTGGCCACGCGCTCAACGATGGGCATGTCGATGGCACGGTCATGGTCATACTTGCTGGCCATGGTCATGTCGGTGGTGCCACGCATGCTCGAGCTTTCCCATGTGGGGCGGCAGAGGTGTCCCGACGCCATGGGGCTGTATGGCGTAAGGGCCATGTCAAACTGGCGGCACACCGGAATCATCTCCCGCTCGTCCTCTCGGTACAGCAGGTTGTAGTGGCACTGCATGCTCGTAAAGGGCATCCATCCGTGGTCGCGTGCGACGATCTGCAGGTTGTGCAGCTGGTAGGCATACATGGCGCTGGCGCCGAGCGCGCGAACCTTGCCCTCGCGCACCAGGTCGTTGAGCGCTTCCATGGTCTCTTCCATGGGAACGTCGTAATCGAAGCGGTGGATGATGTAGAGGTCTAGGTAGTCGGTGCCCAAGCGCTTGAGCGAGCCTTCGATCTCGCGTTTGATGGCGTCGGCGGAAAGGCCGCCTTCGTTGAAGTGAACCTTGCTGGCCAGCACGACGCTCTCGCGAGCGATGCCCAGATTGCGCAGGGCGGCGCCTATGTACTCTTCGCTCGTTCCAAAGCTGTAGCAGTTCGCGGTATCGATAAAGTTGATTCCGGTGTCGAGTGCGCGTTTGATGACGGCGCGTGTGTCGTCGGGCCCGATGGTCCATTGATGAAAGTCGGGGCTGGGTTCGCCAAAGCTCATGCCTCCCAGGCAGAGTTTAGAGACTTTGATGCCGGAATGGCCAAGGGTTGTGTACTGCATGCCGTTCTCCTTGTTCTTGAGGGGATGACTACAGCGTACGTTGATATGCTGATGATGTATATTGCTTATATCGACTTACTGGGTATACGAATATCGAATGGCTGGCAAGCGGAATTGCTTGGTTGAGTTGAGGTGCAATGGAGCTACGGACTTTGCGTTACTTTTTGGCAGTGGCGCGTGAGGAAAATATGTCCGAGGCGGCAAATGTGCTGCACGTGACGCAGCCTACGCTGTCACGTCAGATTGCCGATCTTGAGCGCGAGCTGGGCGTGGAGCTGTTCGAGCGCACGAATCGATCGTGTGTGCTTACGAGCGATGGCATGCGCCTGCGCCAGCGCGCCGAGGAGATCGTCTTGCTGGTGGAGCAGACCGAGCTGGAGTTGGCTGATCGGGAGCTCGGTATTGCGGGCGTTATTCGCATCGGCGCCGGCGAAACCAAATCGATGCGGCTAGTGCTCGATGCCTTTACAGAGCTGCATCGGAATTATCCCGGAGTGACGATTGAGCTCTATACCGGTAACGCCGATGCGGTGGAGGAGCGTTTGGAGCGAGGCCTGCTCGACTTTGCGTTGTTGCTGGAGCCCGTTAACGTTGAGAAATACGAATGGATTCGTATGCCCGAGGCGGATCGAGCCGGTGCCGTTGTTGCCGCGAGCGGTCCATGGGGCGGCCGGGACGTGCTGACGCCTGCGGACGTGGCGAATATGCCGCTGCTGGTGAGTTCGCGCACCTCGAATCGAGCGCTGGATCTAGAAGCGTGGTCGAGTGGCGTCCTCAGTGTCGACGAGCTCAACATCGTGGGACATTTCGACCTGATCGGTAACGCGTCACATCTGGTGCGTTCGGGCGCTGCGTGTGCGGTTAGCATTGGAAACTTGCTGCAGATAGATGAAGGCAGCGATTTGCGTTTTGTCCCATTTGAGCCGCCGCTTACCATTGCGTCGTATCTGGTATGGAAAAAATATCGCCTGCGTTCCCGCGCCTGCGAAGAGTTTCTGAACCGTTTGAATAGGATGTGAGAAGGGGGCAGTCCCTTTACCGCATTGATCTGAGAGTAGATGTTGATGATTCTATCGTTGGCCCCCATGGAGGGAATTACCGGGCATGCGTTTCGTCGCGTGCATGCGGAGTGCTTCGGTGCGCTCGATTGTTATTACGCGCCGTTTTTGCCGCCGCCGCGGGTGGGAAACCGCTTTGGCGGCAAGGCGTTTAAGGAGATCGATCCTGCCAATAACCAGGGGCTCAACGTAGTGCCTCAGCTGATGTCCAAGAATGCGGACGAGTTTGTGTGGGCGGCACAGGTGCTCGCCGACATGGGCTACCGCGAGGTCAATCTCAACCTTGGCTGCCCCTCGGGTACGGTTGTCGCCAAGGGCAAGGGCTCGGGCTTTCTGCGCAACCTCGACGAGCTCGAGGTGTTCTTGAGCGATGTGTGCGAGCGGTCACCGTTGCCGGTATCGGTCAAGACCAGGCTGGGGCTTGAGAGCGACGACGAATACGAGCGTGTGCTCGATCTGTATTGCCGCATGCCGTTGGCAGAGCTGATCGTGCACCCGCGCGTGCAAAAGGACCGCTATACGGGATCGCCGCGCAAGGAGTTTTACGGCGAGACGCTGGAACGCGCGCCGTTCCCCGTGGCCTATAACGGCGACATTTTCGATCTTGAGGATATGGACGCGCTGGTGGAGGCCTATCCCGGCACGCGCCATGTAATGCTGGGGCGTGGCTTGCTTGCGAATCCCGCGCTCGCTCGCATGGTCAAGGGTGGCCCTGCTGCAACGGCTGCTGAGCTGCAGCGCTTCCACGACACGCTGTTTGCGGCCTATGCAGAAGAGATTGGCGGCAATGCGGTCTTTCGCATGAAGGAGTGGTGGTTCTACGCCAAGTGCGCTTTCGCCGACCCCACTACCGTTCACAAGCTCGTACGTAAGACCAAAAAGGTCGACGAATACCGCGCCGCCGTCGAGCGCGTCTTTCGCGAGCAGCCACTTGCGCCCATAGCCCACTTCCACGGCTAGTTAGTCGTTGGGGACGCACTTTAACGACTAGTCATTTAAAAGAACGTCCCGAATGACTATGTTGCAAAATACCGTACGCCAGCATCCAAAGATGTCGAAAAATGTCGACTTTGGATGCTGGCGTACGTCTTTGGGCTCGGTGGATAACTAGGCAATCATTGCATCGATCGTGATGAGCTCCCTGAGTCGCTCTGTGCGTGTCTGCCCATGGCGCTTTGCTTTTGCATCAAACGCATCAAGAACCGACTCACCCACACGTGCCGATAAAACAACGCTTGGCTCATCAGAGATCGGCGGTCTTCCCAGCTTGATGGTGCGACCCTTCGGCCACTCATCTTTTTCGTATGCCTCCGCGGCTTTCTCCAACTCTCCGGGGGCAAATCCCATCATCTTTTCGAGCTGCTTAGCGTCCATAGCGCCTCCTATCGATTGACATAATGTCGAGCGCTGGTTCTCGGAATCTCTTTTTGTATACAGTTTTGTAGACAAAAATACAAGCAGTTTATCAAGCTAATTAGCGTGTATTGACTAGTTTTTTCGATAGGAAATGAGCATCGATGGCTTCGCTATTTCTTCGCTTTCCAGTCTGGAACATGAGCGCTCATTGAACCTGCAGAGGGGGCACTTTAACAAACTATCGAGATTCTGGCCAGGAGCTTTCACCGGTCTTCGGTGGTGAGAACAGCTCAATTCGCGACACAGTGTGTCGCGAATTGGAGTAGTCGCTGAGTGTTCTTTAACAACTAGTCATTCAAGAAGAGAGCGTCTAAGTGCCGGAATTGCCATTTTGAGTCGTCCCTAACGACTATTCTGGAGGGCTGTGTGCAAAAAAGGGCAAATATGAGTACTGTTGCCATTATGGTTGCATTTATTTTGTTCAAAAATGAGGTCCCTGATGAGATTTAATACCATTAGGCGTCTCTTTTATTGAACATATGGGGAGGAATAACGCCGTCTGCGGGCGCTTGGGGCGTTGAATGATCCCTGAAATGATTAAAATCGCTGTTACTAAACAAGTAGCAGTACTCATATTTGCCATTTTTTGAGCACGGTCCTCTAAGGAGCTCTTTCCAGAGATGTCAGATGGCCTCAAACAGCCATAATCCAAAGGCCGTCTCAAACAACCAGTCATTTAAGAACGTCCCCAATGACTACCCCTGCAAAAAGCTGTACACCAGCATCCAAAGATGTCGAAAAATGTCGATTTTGGATGCTGGTGTACATGTTTGGGTCGTATGGGTTGGGGCCAGCCGACCGCAATAGAACGCTAGAGCAGGTTCTTCTGTACCCACGCGATGATGTCGCTCGACTCGTAGAGCGGCTTGCCGTCGATGAACAGGCAGGGAACCTGGCGTTTTCCGCCGACGGCGATGAGCGTCTGCTCGGCTCCGGTATCGGTCGAGATATTGCGCTCGGGAATGGTCACGCCGTTATCGGCCAAAAAGCGCTTGACTTTTATGCAATACGGGCAGCCGGTCATAACGTACAGCGTGAGCTCATGATCAGTAGCCATAGGTCTCCAATCGGTTGAGGTTTTGATTGAAATACCCAAAGCCGCCGCGGTCTATGCGCGCGTCAACGACGACTCGATGGCCTGGACCAGAAACGCCGTGGCTCCGGTGCCGCAGGGCTTGTCGTAGTAGTCAACAAAGCGCTGGTCGGCAAGATAGCCGTGGGCGAGACCCAGGTACGCCTCGTCTTGGGGCTCGCATCCCCAGTTGAGAGCAATCCAGCGACGATGCATCGCGACAAGCTTGCGAGCCTCGCTTCCGTCCGCATCGCCGTCGCCCATGGCAATCGAGAGCTGGCCCAGAACAGCGCGTTCAAGTTCCTTCATGTCGTTCCATGTCTCGGGGTCCATGTCCAGCAGCGCTTCGTTTGCGGCATCGATAGCCTCATCGCCATAGCGCGCCCGAGCCTCGGCGCCGTAGCGTTCCTCGTTTTCCTGCACGGTGCGCCAGCGCTCCAGTTGCGGCAGGACGGCGCCCATGAGCGAGACGGCTTCGTCGGGCGACATGCCGGTGTTTTGCGCCAGGCGCGGGGCACAGTCCTCGATTATTGCCTCCATCGTGGTGTCGTAGGTGTACTGGCCGTGGTCGTAGCACCACTTGCAGTAATGATCGGTCGTGGCGCCCGTGGCATCGGTGCCGCAGTCGCCGGGCGTGAGTATCATGCCGCAGCTCTGGCAATAGTGCTCGGGCATTTCGAGCAGGTGAGACAGGGGCTCGCCGGTTACGGCGGCGATGAGCTTCATCATGTCGATGCCCGGTGTGACCTCACCGCGCTCCCAACGGCTGATGGCCTGGCGTGTGACGAAGAGCTTGGCGGCGAGCTGCTCCTGGGTAAGGTGATGGGCGCGACGGACGGCGATGAGCTTTTCTGCAAAGGCCATAGCGGCTCCTTTCTGCTGGTTGATGGCTTAAGCATACGCGGCAGCAGGTGCCCTTCCAAGCAACCGTTGGTTGCACGACGGGGGACCGCGGCGAAGAATTGCGCGCAACGCCCCACACCTCCATGCCGTACAATGACCGGCATGGAACCTATCGCACACATACATACCGACCTGCCGCAGAAGTTCGGCATTCCGCGCAACAGCTTTTTGGCGCCCCATCTGCAGGGACGCATCGTCTTTGAGCCGGAATTTGCCTCCAACGCAGCGGTTGAGGGCCTGGACTCCTTCTCTCACCTATGGCTGCTGTGGCGCTTCGAAAACGGAACGCCCGGCGGCACGGCTAAGGACATAGCCGCCGATGCCAAAACGCAGGACAGGTCCGGCACCAACGCAAAATGGTCGAAAACCGTGCGCCCGCCGCGTCTGGGTGGAGCCGAACGCGTGGGCGTGTTTGCCACACGCAGTCCGTTTCGCCCTAATCCCATCGGGCTCACCTGCATCAAGCTCGACCGCGTGGAGCTTACCGACGATGGTCCCATCATCCATGTGTTGGGGGCCGACCTGCGCGACGGCACGCCCATCTACGACATCAAGCCCTACATTCCGTTTGCGGACTGCCACCCGGATGCGACCGGAGGCTGGATCGAGGATGCTCCGTGGCAAGAGCTCGATGTTGAGTTTCCGCAAGCACTGCAGGATATGGTCCCGCCCGCAAAGCTCCCCGGCTTGGTCGAGGTCCTTCGCCAAGACCCGCGCCGCGCGGGCAGCAAGCACGAGCCACACCGCGTCTATCATCTGGCTTTCGCTGGGCTCGACATATCGTTTACGGTCGATGAAACCCAGCTAACCGTAGTTGCCGTCACCGACGCGCGAGACTAACCAACCATTCGTCCGCACCCGTCAAATTAAGCGCCAAACCCCATGCCAAAACCGCCCACGCTGGTGGACAATAACGCCTACCAAAACAATCCACTTCGCACGGGAGCTCAGCATGAAATACGACTTTAGCTCGCTTATCGACCGCCACGGCATGGACTCCATCGCCGTTGACTCTTGGGGTGAGATCCCAGGTATGGCTCCGAACGCACCCGACGAGGGCTTCGACCGCATTCCCATGTGGGTGGCCGACATGAACTTTGCTACGGTGCCCACGGTCCAAGAGCACATCATTCAGCGTGCCCAACACCCCATGTTTGGCTACTTTAACCCGCGCCCCGAGTATTTCGACCGCATCATCGAATGGCAGAGCCGCCGTAATGGCGTCGAAGGCCTGGCGCCCGAGCACATCGGCTACGAAAACGGCGTGCTGGGCGGTGTCGTGTCGACGCTGCGCGCGTATGTCCAGCCGGGCGATGCGGTGCTGGTCCACAGCCCTACCTACATCGGCTTTACCAAGTCCATCGAAGCCGCGGGCTATCGCATTGTCCACAGCCCGCTTAAGCTCGACGACCGGGGCGTGTGGCGTATGGACTTTGAGGACATGGAGCGCAAGCTCGCCCAAAACCACATCCATGCCGCGGTGTTCTGCTCGCCGCACAATCCTTGCGGCCGCGTATGGGAGCGCGACGAAATTGAGCGCGCCATGGATATCTATCGCCAGCACGATTGCGTGGTGATCTCGGACGAGATTTGGTCCGATATCATCCTGCCGGGACACAGACACATCCCGACGCAGTTGGTGAGCGAGGATGCCCGCATGCGCACGGTTGCCCTCTATGCGCCGAGTAAGACGTTTAACCTGGCGGGCTTGGTCGGCAGCTACCACATTATCTACAACGAGACGCTGCGCGACCGCATATGCGCTGTGTCCAACAAGACCCACTACAACGAGATGAATGTCCTCTCCATGCATGCGCTTATCGGTGCCTACCAGCCGCAAGGCTACGAGTGGGTGGACGAGCTCAACCAGGTGCTTGCCGGCAATATCGAGTACTTCTGCGATTACGTGGACGAGCATTTTGGGGGCGTGTCCTATTCGCGTCCGCAGGGCACGTACATGGTGTTTCTGGACTGCACCGAGTGGTGCCGCGAGCATGGCCGCGATATTCAGTGGTTGCTCGACGAGGGGGCGCGCGTGGGCGTGGGGTATCAGGACGGCCGCCCGTTCCACGGGCCCTGCCACATTCGCGTGAATCTGGCGCTGCCGCTTTCGCGCGTGAGGGAAGCGTGCGACCGCCTGGACCGCTACGTTTTTAATGCACGGTAAGCGTGCGCTGCATGTGGGGCCTTCTGCCAAGTTGGCTAGAAGGCCCCGTGTGGTAAGGCATCTGTAACCATTGGGCGCAGACCTGCTGAGAGGCTTACTTTTCTTGAATCTGCTTGCCGCAAAGATGCTCAATTGTAATCTCGTAGAGCTGGACGCCCTTAATGTCCTTGGCGATTTCCTCTTCGACTTCTTCGGCAGAAGGGTAGTACTTAAGCGCGAGCTGGCGAACTTTATCTTCGATAAAAGCGGGGGTGTCATTCGCCAGGCGACAGCGGCCAAAGACCACAGTACTCATAACGTAGGGAGCCCAGTCACCGTCCTTGTACCACTCGTTGCCGTAAACGGTAAAGCAGACCTTGTCATCGCGCTTGAGTGAATCGACCTTGTGGCCAGCCTTGGCGCCATGGAAATAAATCTTGTCGTGCTCGGCGTCAAAGAAGTAGTTGACGGGAATGGCGTACGGGTAGCCATCGTCGCCGTTGACGGCAAAGACGCCGCGCTTGCAGGTAGCGAGCAGTTCGCGCGCTTCCTCGTCGGTGATGGCGCGTTTCTTTCGACGTAAGGGCCTAAACATCGTTGGCTTCCTTTCTGGTCGTGCGTGGTGGTTGAGCACAAACTATAGCGAAACGGATCCGTTTTTCTTGATGCGCGCGAGTATGTTTTTGAGCTTGTTAAAGTCGAGCGGTTTGGACAGATGGGCGTTCATGCCGGCATCGTGTGCCGCCTTGGCGTCCTCGGCAAAGGCGTTGGCGGTGAGCGCGATGATGGGGATATCGGCTGCATCGACCTTCTCGCTCAGACGAATCGCGCGGGTTGCCTCATAGCCGTCCATGCCCGGCATCATGATGTCCATCAGAATCGCATCGAAGCTGCCGGCGGGATGTGACAGGTACAGATCGACGACTTCGTTGCCATTGGCGGCGCGGGTGACCACGACGCCCTCGGATTCTAGCAGCGTCTGGGCAATCTCGGCATTCAATTCGTTGTCTTCGGCGAGCAACACGTTCATGTCGGCGAGCGAGCAGTCGAGCACCCTCTCGACCGTATCTGCCCGCGCCTGAGGGTTCTTGTCGATATCGAGCGGAATCTGGACGTTGAACGTACTCCCCACGCCAACCTCACTCGAAATCTCAATCGTACCGCCCATCAGTTCAATAAGCGACTTGACGATTGGCATGCCCATGCCGGTTCCTTGGAACTTACTGCGCGCATCGTCACCTTCTTGGGCAAACGGTTCATAGATATGCTTTAAAAACTCGGGAGCCATGCCAATGCCGGTATCCGAAACGCTAAAGCAAAAGAGCGCGCGCCCATCATCGAGTGACTTGGTCTTTGAACTAAAGGTGACGGAGCCGCCGCGCTTGTTGTACTTAATGCTGTTGTCTAACAGGTTGATTATGATCTGTCGGATATGGGTGGGACTGCCGATCATGTATGGCCCCGTGGCGTACGGCAGACTATTGTCCTGCATTGTGATGCCGTTATCGGATGCGCGGAGCTTGCACAGCACCAGCGTATCGTCACAGAGCTCTTTGAGGTTAAAAGGCGCATGTTCCAGAGTTAGCTTGCGGTCTTCGATTTTGCCCATCTCGAGGATGTCGTTGATCAGCGAGAGTAGGTGATTGGCGGCAACACGCGCCTTGGCGCGGCTTTCGCGGGCAGCCTGCATGTCGCCGTCTTTCAATTCCTCAATTTCGATAAGACCCAGGATGCCGTTGAGTGGCGTACGGATGTCGTGGCTCATGCGCGTGAGGAATGCCGTCTTAGCGGCGTTGGCGGCATCGGCTTTTTTGCGCTCGGTTCGAGCGCGCACGAGCGCCCAGATGAGCAGGACGATGCCGACCGACAACATACCGATGAGGGTAGCTGCAATGGCGGTGCGGTTGCGATAAAGGAATTGAAGCGTGTTGGATTCCTGGGCCGTGTACGACGTGGAGGAGAAATTGCTTGCGGAGAGCGATTCTCCGGCATTGATGATGCCCTTGTTGATGATTCCCAGCAGCTCGGGCTTTCCGCGCGAAATCCAGCACGAGAGCTCACAGGTGTCAGGGAGCTCGACCGTCTCGCAGTCCTCGAGATCGTAACGGTCGCCAATGGTTTTTACGCGTGAACTGGGAACGACGATGCAGTGCGCCGTTCCCTTCCTGAGGGCGTCGAACGCTTCATCGTCGGATTGGTATTCGGTTACGGTCGCTGTGGGGAACAGGCTTTCAAGTGCATTTTTGTTGACAAATGATGATTTGGTACAGGCGATGTTCTGAAGGTCTTTGTTCAGGTTGCTGCCGGTGTAGATGGCGGTGAGGGATATGGTCCCCAACGATATCGACTGCACAACGCCTGTTTGCTCGGCAAACCAGTAATCTCGGTATACCGGCAGCGCAACGTCTATGCTTCCCTTTGACAGGGCCTTTGACATCATCTTGTAGCTATCAAAGGCGACGGTTTTGACCGTAATGCCAAATTTATCGTGTAGCGTCGTCGCAAGCGATGCGAGCGAGCCTTCCATTTCGCCGTCTTCGTCCTCGTTGCAGTAGGGGAGTTTGCCCGTAATGTAGCCGAGCGTGATGGTGTTGTTGTTTGTTTTGAGCCAGGAACATTCGGGGCCGTTGAGCGATGATGAACCGCTGTTTTGGGTCGAGTAGCTAGATTTGACTTCGTCGTTATAGCGTGGGTTGACGCGGGCGATTGCCGTCATGGCGGCATTGATGTCGTTCATCAGGTCGGGGCGGCTTTTGGGAACGGCAAGATAGTAGTCGTTCGAACCAATGTAGAACATGGGGGAGGCACTGGGCGACGAGATCGTGTCGTTCATGATGATGGCGTCGACCTCGTTGTTTGCGAGTGCGTCAAAGAGAACGGAGTCTCCGTCATACTCCCTGTATGTGCAGGTGATTCCCTCGTTGGCGAGCCATTGCTGGCCAACGATGGTTTGCATGACGCCGGAGTTGCAACCGATAGTGAGACCCTGGAGTGCTTGAGGGTCACCCTTTGCGAGGTCGTCACGATCGGGCTTGGCGTAGATGTAGTAGCGCTCGGTGCCCTCGGGGTTCGAGGAAAAGAGCAGCTTTTGGGCGCGTTCCTCGGAGTAGGAGATGTTGGGCATGAGGTCGATCTCGCCTGCCTCGAGCATGTCCATAAGCTCGGTGAAGGTGCCGGAGACGTATTCGTACCGCCAGCCGGGCGTGTAGTACGACAGGGTCTGGAGGTACTCGTAGCCCCATCCCGAGAGACGCTCCCCGGGAGTGCCGTTCTGGAAGCCTTCGCTGTTGACGAGCCAACCAACGCGGACCGTTTTGACCTGTTGATCGGAGCCGGCGGCAAAGGCGGCGGCGGGCATGATGGTGCTCAGTACGGCGAGCGCGGCAAGCGCGACGGCCAGGGTGCGATATATAACTGAACGAAGGACAGCGGAAGCTCTCACATGCAATCCTAACGAATCGAGACATTACCGCACAAGGATACCAGCTCAGCCTGCCCAGTCGGCCGCTGCACCGCTAAACGGTCCCGCCCGGCACTTGGGGGGCAGTCCCTTTCTGCCGGCACAAAAGGAACGTCCCTAACTGCCGGTTGTGGGACAATACCGAGCGAACGTGATTGGGCATCTGGGAAAAGGGGTCGCGATGAACAAGTTGAGGACGCTTGCCGACGTGTTACGCCAGGCTGGCTTTGCGCGCATCACGGGCCTGTTTCTTATCTTCTATCTGCTGTGCTCGACGGCCGTCTGGTTGTCCGAGCCCACGACCCTTACGTTTGGCGATGGTCTCTGGTTTAGCTTTGAGACGGTCTCGACCATCGGCTTTGGCGATATCCCGGCCGAAACGCCGGTCGCCCGCGCGATTACCGTTGTCCTGAGCGTTATCAGCATCTTCTACATTGCCATGCTCACGGGCGTGGCGGTGAACTACTGCAATACGCTCATCAAGATGCGCCAAAAGGACACCATGGCGCGCTTTATGGACGATCTGGAGCATTTGGAAGAGCTCGATCGCGACGAGCTCGCCGATCTTTCGCGTCGTGTGCGCGAGTATCGTCGACGCCAGCGCTAGAACGGGCGCTGCGCGTCATGACGAGGGGGACTGAATATGAATATCACGGTATACCTGGGCGCCAGCGTTGGTAACGACCCAGCATTTCTGCCTGCGGTGCAAGAGCTGGGCAACTGGATTGGCTCCAACGGGCACGCGCTGGTATACGGCGGGTCCAAATCGGGCCTGATGGGCGCGCTCGCCGATAGCGTACTCGAGGCAGGTGGACACGTGACGGGTGTTGAGCCGAGCTTTTTTATAGAGGCCGAGTTTCAGCACGACGGCATCGATGACCTCATCGTGACGAGCGATATGGCCGAGCGTAAGGACAAGATGATCGAGCTCGGTGATGCGTTCATCGCATTTCCGGGCGGCACGGGCACGCTCGAGGAGATTGCCGAGGTCATGTCCGCGGTGTCGTTGGGGCACCTGAGTGCTCCGTGCATCCTGTATAACCTGGACGGTTACTACAACGACCTCAAGGCGCTGCTCGGGCACATGATTGATAAAGGGCTTTCGAGCCCGAGGCGTCAGCAAGGCATCTACTTTGCCGACGATTTGCGCGAGATTGCCTCGATTATCAACGGATAAGTCTTGAGCCTGCCCCACTATGACTCCCAATGGTGCCGTTTGCAGCGCAGATGGTTGGTTCGTTCGGGCAACGCTCACTCTACAATAAAACGTATCTATGTCGACTTTGACCGCGGGAGGACCCGATGGATAACCTTGCCAAACCCAAAAACCGCGCGCTGTTTTTAATGAGCGTTGCCGTGACCGGTGCGTTCGCAGGTGCCGCAGTCTGGCTGTTCTTTTTTGCGATGGAGCACGGTATCGACTATCTGTGGACCGAGATCCCCCACATGCTGGGCGTCGCTTCGCCCGACCTCGCGAGCGGCCCGTTCGGCTTTTTGCCGTACCCGTTTTTTGTCTGCCTGCTGGGCGGCCTGCTGATCGGTCTGTACGAAAAGCTTACAGGCACCAAGACCGACGACCTCAACCAGGTGATGGCTAAGGTTAAGCAAGACGGGCGCTACCCGTACGACAACCTGGACAAGCTTTCGCTCGCGGCATTGCTGCCGCTGCTGTTTGGCGGAAGTATTGGACCGGAGGCCGGCCTGACCGGCGTTATCGCGGGTCTGTGCAGCTGGGTCGGCGACCGCATGCGTCGCTTTGGCGCCGAGTTTAGGGAGCTTACGCTGCTGGGCACCCAGGCTGCCCTGACGGCGCTCTTTACCGCGCCCGTCTTTGGTTTTGTGGCGCCGCTTGCCGGAAGTGCTGACGGCGACGAGGGCTCTGCGTCCGACGAGATCACGATCAAGCTGCCCAAGGCACAGAAGACCGTGGTCTACGGCATTGCGATTGCCGGTGGTCTGGGCACCTACCTGCTGCTCGGCCAGCTTGTGGGCGGCGGCATGGGCATGCCCAGGTTCGAGTCCGCCGAGGTGGGCAACCTGGAACTTACCTGGCTCATTCCGCTGGCGTTGGTTGGCACCGTTTGCGGCTGGCTGTACTTTGTCTCCGAGCACGCAAGCGAGGTACTGTCCCATGCAATAGGGGAGCGCCCTGTCGTCAAGGCCATGCTGGCCGGTCTGGCGCTCGCCATCTGCGGCACGGTCCTGCCCTACACCATGTTTGCCGGCGAGACCCAGGCCGATGTACTTATGGAGACCTACCTCACCATTCCCGCCGGCGTGCTTATCGCGACCGGTCTTGTCAAGGCCATGCTGACGCCCGCCCTCATCAACCTTGGTTGGCGCGGCGGCCACTTCTTCCCGGTTATCTTCTCGGGCGTAAGCCTGGGCTATGGCCTGGCCATCCTCACCGGCGCAGATCCGGTCTTTTGCGTCGCCGTCTGCACGGCATCGACGATGGGCGCCGTCATGCGCCAGCCTGTCATGGTTGTGGGCCTGCTGCTTATGTGTTTCCCACTCAAGGGTATCGTCTGCATGATCATCGCCGCAGCCATCGCCGCCGGCATTCCGCTGCCCAAGCCGCTGCGCAAGTAGCGCGGCAGCGCGCAGTCAGTACAAACATCTCAAGTCCGGTGCGGGCGCTGTGTCACGGATTTGCGGGTGGACTGGATTTCGTTCGGTATCGGCGCTACTTCCAAATTGCAAGCGCGGCGGTGCTCAGTACGATGAGGACGAGACCGATGGCGCTGCGGCGGGAGAGTTTTTCGTTGAATGCCAGGCGCGCAAATAGCACCGATACGACAATCGATAGTTTGTCGATCTGCACCACGACACTCACCTGGCCTGCAGCGATGGCATAGTAATAGAGCAGCCACGATGCTCCAGTCGCGATGCCCGATGTTGCGAGAAATGTGAGTTCGCGCCGGTCAACGTGCGCGACCTGCTCCAGTTTTCCCTTGGCTGCCACGATTGCCCATGCCATAACCAGTACCACGCAGGTGCGGATTGCCGTGGCCAGGTTTGACTCGACGCCTTCGATGCCGATCTTGGCGAGGACGGAGGTGAGTGCCGCGAACACGGCGGCGCCGAAGGCGTAAGCGAGCCAGGTTCGGTCTTGCTGCTGCTCGGGTTCGGCGGACTGCTTCTTCTCGATCATTAAAAACGTGCCGAGGGTGATGACAGCGGTTCCCACG
>CAJLUE010000014.1 GCA_905209765.1 uncultured Collinsella sp.
CCGAGGCGCCGTCCAACGTGTCCGCCCTCATGTCCGGCGGCATGATCAAGATCGGCATCCTGGGAATTCTCAAGGTCGGTCTCGACCTGCTCGCGGGTTCGGGCGTCCAGCTCTGGTGGGGCCTCATGGTCCTGGTCTTCGGATCCATCTCGTCGGTCCTGGGTGTCGTCTACGCCCTCCACGAGCACGACATCAAGCGCCTGCTTGCCTATCACTCCGTCGAGAACATCGGCATCATCTTGCTCGGTGTCGGCGCGTCCATGACGGCGCACGCCCTGGGCAACGACGTCATCGCGACGATCGCGCTCATGGCCGCCCTCTACCACACGCTCAACCACGCCATGTTCAAGGGCGAGCTGTTCCTCGGCGCGGGCTCCCTGCTCTATGCCACGGGTACGCGCAACATGGAGAAGATGGGCGGTCTGTTCCGCCGCATGCCGGTCACGGCCGTCTGCTTCCTCATCGGTGCCCTTGCCATCTCGGCCATCCCGCCGCTCAACGGCTTCGTTTCCGAGTGGTTCACCTACCAGTCCCTGTTCAACATCTCGACGCTCTCCGACCCGGTCGTCATGGTGTTCGCCGTCGCCTCCGCGGCCGCCCTCGCCATCACCGGTGCCCTGGCCGTCACGTGCTTCGTGAAGGCCTACGGCGTCTCGTTCGCGAGCAGCCCTCGTTCCCAGGAGGCCGCGAACGCCAAGGAGTCCCCGGCTCCGATGTTGTTCTCGCAGATGCTCCTCGCGGCCATCTGCGTGGTACTGGGAATCGGCTCCCCGGTCATCGCCCCGGTTCTGGGCGACGTCGCCCAGAGCGTGCTTGCCGGCTCCGCCGTCACAGCCACCTCGGGCGTGTCTCTGGTGAACGAGATTTCCGGTGCCGCCACCTCCACCCCCGCGATCGCCATCGCGCTCGTGGTCCTCACCGGCCTCGCGTTCGCGTTGAGGTCCTGCCTCGGCGCCAAGGCCCCCGCTAAGAAGACCGACCCTTGGGCGTGCGGCTACGAGCCCAACGAGCACATGCCCGTCGTCGCCACGAGCTTCGCGTCCGACGTCGAACTCTTCATGGGCCCGCTCTACACCCTGCGCGAGGTATGCACCAAGATCTGCTGGTCCATCGCGCACGTGTTCCAGAAGCTCACCGGTGTCGCCCAGGGCGTCGAGCCCCTGCCCGACCGTTTCCTGGTCGATGCACCGAGCGAGGGTGCCGACAAGCTGGCCGGCCTCGCCTCCAAGATCGAGGGCGGCAACTACTCCGTATACATCTGCTACATCGTCGCGGCGCTCGTGGTCTTCCTCGTGCTCGCCGTGGTCATGGTCTAGAGAGGGGAGAGGATATTATGAACATCGTTCTTGCGATGGCGCAGGGCCTCGTGGTCATGCTGGTCGCGCCCTTCTTCTCCGGCCTCGCCCGTGTGATTCGCGCGAAGATGCACAATCGCCGCGGTCCGTCCATCCTTCAGGATTACCGGGACCTCGCGAAGCTCATGGCGCGTCCCGAGTCCGTGAGTTCCGACTCGAGCTTCGTGCTGCGCATCATGCCGCCGCTGTTCCTCGCGGTGTCGTTTATGCTCGCCATGGGCCTGCCCATGTTCACGCTCCAGAGCCCCATGCCCGTCTTTGGTGACGCCATCACCATCATGTACGCGCTCGCGCTGTCCCGCTTCTTCTTCGCGCTGTCCGGCGTGGATTCCTCCAACGCCTACGCGGGCTTCGGCGGTATCCGCGAGCTCCTCATGAGCGTGCTCATCGAGCCGTCCATGCTCATCGCGCTGTTCACCGTCGCCATCGTGTGCGGCTCCACGGACATTGCGACCATGGGTCAGCACATCGTTACGGGCAACGTCTCGAGCGTCGTCGCCGTTATCCTCGCCGGCGTCGCCTTCGCGGCCGCCTGTTACATGGAGCTCGGCAAGCTTCCGTTCGATCAGGCCGAAGCCGAGCAGGAGCTCCAGGAGGGCCCGCTCGCCGAGCTCTCCGGCCCGTCCCTGGCCATGATGAAGCTCGCCATGGGCATGAAGCAGGTCGTGGTCGTCGCTTGGTTCACCTCCATCTTCATCCCCTGGGGAGAGCCCGCGACCATCGGCGTCACCGCTCTCGTGGGCGCCGTCGTCTTCCTCGTCAAGTGCCTGGTCGATTTCGTCGTCTGCGGCGTGCTCGAGAACTCCGTTTCCCGTTCGCGCTTCAAGGTGCTCGGTAACCAGACCTGGGCCGTCGTCGGCATCGCGGTCCTCGCGTTCGTCTTCGTCGTCGTAGGCGTGTAGGGAGAAGGGAGAAACTATGTCAATCGAATCGAGCTTGTCCCTCTTTGCCATGGTGGCGATCGCCGTCCCCATGCTGGGCTCCCTGCTCATCGTCATGCTGCCGCGTCCCTACGCTAAATGGATCTGCGCCTTTGCCGGCGGCATCGCCACGGTCGCTTCCGTTGGCTTGGCCGCGACGTTTGCCGGAAACGGCATGAACGCGGTCGATGTAACCTGGGCGAGTATGGGCCAGACCTTGGTCATGGGCTTCATATTCGACCGGATGAGCACGCTGCTCGCACCCGCGTTCGTCGCTATCGGCCTGCTCGTCGTCATCTATTCGTTCCCGTACATGAGCGATAAGAATAAGGAGCATCCCGACGCGCCCCGTCGTCGCTTCTACGTGTACTTCTCCACGTTCATCGGCGCCATGGCCGGTCTCGCCTACAGCTCCACCATCGTCGGCCAGCTCGTTTTCTTCGAGATCACCGGTGTGTGCTCCTGGGGCCTCATCAGCTACTACATGACGCCCACGGCCAAGAAGGCCGGTATGAAGGCGCTCATCATCACCCATATCGGCGCTCTGGGACTCTACATCGGCGCGGCCTTCCTGTTCGCCGGAACCGGCACGTTCGCGCTGAGCGCGATCTCCCAGCTCGATTCCGGTATGAAGACCGTCGTGCTGCTGCTCATCCTGTTCGCTGCTTGGGCCAAGTCCGCCCAGTTCCCGCTCTACATGTGGCTGCCCTCCGCAATGGAGGCCCCCACGCCCGTTTCCGCCTACCTTCATGGCGCGTCCATGGTGAAGGTCGGCGTGTGCGTGTTCGCCCGCGCTCTTGCGAGCGCCGGCGATATCCCCGAGATCGTCGGTTGGGTCGCCATCATCGACGCCGTCGTGACCATGCTCTTCGGCTTCCTCATGTACCTGCCCCAGAAGGATATGAAGCGCCTGCTCGCCTTCTCGACGATCGCGCAGCTCGCCTACGTGTTCTTTGGCCTGGGCCTCTCCGTGTTCGGAAGCCAGATGGCGTTTAACGGCGCCGTCGAGCACATCTTCAACCACGCGTTCACCAAGACCCTGTTCTTCCTCATCGCTGGCTCTCTCAGCTTCACGCTGGGAACCCGTATGCTGCCCAAGATCCAGGGCCTCATGAAGAAGTACCCGGTCACGGGCGTGGGCTTTGCGGTCGCCGCGACCGCTATCGCCGGCGTGCCCCCCATGAGCACGTTCTTTTCCAAGTTCCAGATCATTTCCGGTGGCT
The DNA here is from genome assembly GCA_905209765.1 of uncultured Collinsella sp. GTDB lineage: Bacteria > Actinomycetota > Coriobacteriia > Coriobacteriales > Coriobacteriaceae > Collinsella. The sequence goes on from CAJLUE010000014.1 coordinate 3,499, forward strand.
TCGCGGTTGGTGCTACCAACACGGTCATCTTTGTCCTCGTGTGCGTCATGGTCGTCGAGACCGTCGCCACCTTCGCATGGTTCCTGCGTTGGATGGGTAAGGTCCTGCCCGGTGAGCCGAGCGAGACCGTGGCCGCCGGCCAGCCCCTTCCGCGCGCCATGGCGTTCGTGTTCGTCGTCCTCATGATCATGGTCGTCGTCGCCGGTCCTCTGTCCTCTAGTTGGATGGGTTAGGAGGTAGGACATGGGTTATTCGTTAGTCAATATCCTGGGCGGTCTTCTGATCGTGACCTCCACCATGGTGGTCGTCTCGAAGACCATCCCGTCCGCCATCAAGTGGTACGCGATCCAGTCGGTTGTCCTGGTGGGCGTGCTGCTCACCCTGGGCCTCACCACCGGTGCCACCGAGCTTCTCATGTGGGCCGCGTCGGCCTTCGTCACCAAGGTGATCCTCGTTCCGTTCATTCTCAACCGTGCCTACAAGAAGATGGGTTCGCCTGCCGATAGCACGCTGACCTCCTCCATCAAGCCGGCCTGGACCATCATCCTCACCGGTCTGGAGGTGGCCGTCTGCTTCGCGGTGGTCACGCGCCTGAGCCTGCCCACCGCCGAGGTGGCCACTCCGGCCCTCGCCATCAGCTTCGCGCACTTCTTCGTCGGCCTCACGTGCATCATCTCCCAGCGCAACATCCTCAAGCAGATCTTCGGGTACTGCCTTATGGAGAACGGTAGCCACGTGACGCTCGCTCTGCTCGCGCCCACGGCCCCCGAGATCATCGAGATCGGCATCGCCACCGACGCCATCTTCGCCGTCATCATCATGTCCGCCGTCGTCGTGAGGATTTGGAACGACACCAAGTCGCTCGACTCCCACGACCTGACCGAATTGAAGGGGTAGGCCATGGATGTTTCAATGCTGACGGTCGCCCTGCTCGCTTGTCCTCTCGTGTTCTCCCTGATTATGGCTGCGCTCCCCAAGACGACGTCCTACAACGTCTTCGCGGGGCTCAACACCATCTCCGTCGCGGCGACCCTTGTCCTTTCGGTCGTCACCGCGGGAACCATGCTCTCGAGCGGGCAGAATATCGACGCTTTGGGCCTGTGGCTCCATCTCGATTCGCTCTCGTCGATCTTCGTCCTTCTGGTAGGCATCATCGGGTTCATCACCGGTGTGTACTCCATCTCCTATATCAAGATCGATATCGAGGAGAAGACCATGCCGGCCGAGCGCACCAAGCAGTACTACGCGCTGTTCAGCCTGTTCGTCTTCACGATGCTGCTCGCCTGCCTGTCCAACAACATCATCCTCACCTGGGCGGCGGTCGAGGCCACTACGCTGTCGACCGTGTTCCTCGTGGGCATCTACAAGAACAAGCAGGCGCTCGAGGCGTCTTGGAAGTACGCGATGGTCTGCACCGCCGGTGTGGCCTTCGGCCTGTTCGGCACGCTGCTCATCTACGCGAACGCCGCCGATATCATGCCCAACGCGCATGAGGCCGCCTTCCTCACCTCCATCATGCCCTACGCCGACCAGTTCGACCCGATGCTCGTGCGCCTCGCGTTCGCGTTCATCGTCATCGGCTTCGGCACCAAGGCGGGCCTGTTCCCCATGCACACCTGGCTGCCCGACGCGCACTCCCAGGCTCCGAGCCCGGTCTCCGCGCTGCTCTCGGGCGTGCTGCTCAAGTGCGCCATGCTGGTGATCATCCGCTTCTACTCCCTGTCCATCATCACGGTGGGCGACACCTATCCGCGAACGCTCCTGCTCATCCTGGGCACGCTGTCCATCCTGGTGGCTGCCCTGTGCATCTTCAAGCAGGACGATATCAAGCGCCGCTTCGCGTACTCCTCCGTCGACAACGTCGGCGTGGTCGCGCTGTGCCTGGGTATCGGTGGCCCGCTCGGTATCGCCGCCTGCCTGCTGCACTGCATCTTCCACGGCTTCACGAAGGCGCTCGCCTTCTGCATGGCCGGTAACATCCAGCACATCTACCACACCCGCGACCTGAACAAGATCAAGGGCGTCGTCGAGATCGCTCCCGTCACGGCAGCGCTCACCATCATCGCCCTGCTCGCGCTCGCCGCCTTCCCGCCGTTCGCCCTGTTCATCTCCGAGTTCCTCACCTTCGTGGCCGGCGTTCAGTCCGGTCCCATCTGGGTGGTCGTGCTCGTGGCCATCGGCCTCACCGGCGTGTACTTCGCCCTTACCGGCATCGCGCTCAAGTCCATCTTCGGCAAGGCGCCCGAGGGCATGAAGCGCCACGAGGTGCCCGCCCTCATGATCATCCCCGAGATCGCCCTCGCGATCGTGGTCATGTGGTTCGGTATCGCCACCCCGGTCGCCATCACGAGCGGCGTCGAGGATGCAACGTCCGTCGTTTTGAACCAGAGCGTCGAAGAGCTCCACGAGGCCCCTCTCTACCGCATGGTGTTCAGTTCCCAGACCAAGACAAGTGAGGTGAATTAGCACCATGGCAGAACCTGAAAAGAAGGACTACGCTCGTCGCTGCGAAAGCCACGTCGAGGCCCTGCGTGCTGCAGTGCCGGGCGCTATCGAGAAGGTCGAGTGGCAGTGCGAGGACCAGCTGACGATTACCGTCAAGCAGGACAAGCTGCCCGAGGCCGTCCACTACCTGTATTACGAGCGCTACGGCTGGATTCCCGTGATCATCGGCAACGATGAGCGCAGCCTGTGCGGCCGTTACGCCGTGTACTATGTCATCTCCATGGAGGGGGAGGATCCCGGTTGGGTGACCGTGCGCACCGAGGTCGATCCCGCCAAGATGACGTTCCCGTCCGTGACACCGTTCGTCCCCGCCTGTGTGTGGGGCGAGCGCGAGCTTCGCGACATGTTCGGCCTGATCCCCGAGGGTCTGCCCGACCGTCGTCGCCTGGTGCTGCCCGACGATTGGCCCAGCGGCCTGTACCCGCTGCGCAAGGACTCCATGGACTACCGCTTCCGTCCCGCTCCCGCGAGTGATATGGAAAACTACGAGTTCTTGGCCGATACCAAGGGCAAGGAGACGACGCTTGTCCCCATGGGCCCGTTGCACATTACCTCCGACGAGCCCGGCCACTTCCGCCTGTTCGTTGAGGGCGAGACGATCGTCGACGCCGACTACCGTCTGTTCTACGTGCACCGCGGCATGGAGAAGGTCGCCGAGACGCGCCTGAACTATGACGCCGTGACGTTCCTCGCCGACCGCATCTGCGGCATCTGCGGCTGCGCCCACTCGGTGGCCTATGCCGAGGCCGTCGAGCGCGCCCAGGGCATCCATGTCCCGCCGCGCGCCCAGTACATCCGCGCCATCATGCTCGAGGTCGAGCGTCTGCACTCGCATCTGCTCAACATTGGCCTGGCGTCGCACTACACGGGCTTCGACTCCGGCTTCCAGCAGTTCTTCCGCGTCCGCGAGAAGTCCATGGATCTGGCCGAGAAGCTCTCCGGTCACCGCAAGACCTACGGCCTCAACGTGATCGGCGGCGTGCGTCGCGACATTTTGGCCGAGCAGAAGCTCTCCACGCTCACGACCATCCACCAGCTGCGCTCCGAGGTTCAGGAGCTCGTCGACGTCTTGCTCTCCACGCCCAACTTCATTGAGCGTACGAGTGGCATCGGCATCTTGGATCGCAAGATCGCACGCGACTTCTCGCCGGTCGGCCCGCTCATGCGTGGCTCGGGCTATGCCCGCGACGTGCGCTTTGACCATCCCTTCGACGGCTACGCCGATCCGGACGTTCAAAAGATGCACGCCGCTACGGCCGACACCTGCGATGCCTTCGGCCGTACCGCCGTTCGCATCCAAGAGGTCTACGATTCGATCGATATGATCGAGACCATGCTCGAGAACTGCCCGTCGGGCCCCATCCTCACCACGGATTGGGAGTACACCCCGCACAAGTACGCCATCGGTGCCACCGAGGCGCCGCGCGGCGAGGATGTGCACTGGGCCATGCTCGGCAACAACCAGAAGTGCTACCGCTGGCGCGCCAAGGCGGCCACGTACAGCAACTGGCCGGTCCTGCGCTACATGTTCCGCGGCAACACCGTGGGCGACGCTGCGCTGATTGTCGGTTCGCTCGACCCGTGCTACTCCTGCACCGACCGCGTGACGGTGACCGATGTCGCCGCCAAGCGCGATCACGTGCTCGACAAGGAGCAGTTCGAGAACGTCTGGCGCGACAAGTCGCCGCTTGCGGGCGAGGGCACCATGGCCGCCCCGCTCGATGAGGAGGCGCTCTAATATGCTGAAGCTTTGGAAGGTTAACGCCAAGGCCGGCGACGCGACGGTCAAGTACCCGTTTGCGCCGTTTCCCACCAACAAGGACATGCGCGGCAAGCCCGAGCATAATGCCGAGCTCTGCATCGCCTGCGGTGCCTGCGGCGTGGCGTGCCCGGCCGATGCCATTCGCATGGACACCGACCTGGCGGCCGACACCATTACCTGGTCGATCGACTACGGCCGCTGCATCTTTTGTGGCCGCTGTGAGGAAGCCTGCCCCATGGAGGCCATCAAGCTCACCGAGGAGTTTGAGCTGGCCGTCATGAGCAAGGACGACCTCACCAGCAAGAGCGTATATACGCTCGAGCACTGCTCGCGTTGCGGCAAGCCGTTTGCCCCGCACAAGGAGATCGACTACGCTAAGCGCCTGCTGCAAAAGGCCGGCGGCATGGAGGCCATCCAGGCTGCCCGTACCGTCGGTATGTGCCAGGAGTGCAAGCGCGAGCTCGACGCCCTGCGCGCCGCCTCGGCCGTAAAGACCGGCAACGCGCACGGCATGGCTGCCAACGAGACGCTTGCGTCCGGTGAGCCCCAGGGCCCCGGCATGGAGTATCTGGGCGGCCACGGCGTGAACCCGGAGTATATCGACCGCGAGCTCAACCCCGATGCGCCCGAGATTCCCGCCGGACCTGCGCCGGTCGAGGGCATCATCATGGATTTTGATACGAAGGAGGAGTAACCATGGCCGAACCCACGCTTTTGCCCGAGCGGCTTCAGTACCGCCCGACCAAGATCGAGCTCGACGAGAGCATCGAGAAGGCCAAGGCGACCCTTCTTAAGAAGATCAAGCGCTCGGTGTACGTCTACCGTGTTGACTGCGGCGGCTGCAACGGCTGCGAGATCGAGATCTTCGGTTCCATCACGCCCGTCTTTGACGTCGAGCGCTTTGGCATCAAGGTCGTGCCCTCGCCCCGTCACGCCGATGTGCTGCTGTACACCGGCGCCGTGACGCGTGCCATGCGCATGCCGGCCCTGCGCGCCTTTGAGGCCGCACCCGATCCCAAGATCGTGGTGTCCTATGGCGCGTGCGGCTGCACCGGCGGCATCTTCTACGACAACTACTGCGTCTGGGGTGGCACGGACAAGATTCTGCCGGTCGATGTCTATATCCCCGGCTGCCCGCCCAGCCCCGCGCAGACCATCTACGGCTTTGCCATGGCGCTCGGTCTGCTGGACCAAAAGCTCCATGCCGAGACCACGGTGGAGGCCGCCGGCGATCAGGCCGATATCCTGCACCCCGGCGTGCCGTACAAGCTGCGCGTTGCCATCGAGCGCGAGGCTCGCGCCATGAGCGGCTACCGTTACGGCCGCGACCTGGCCAACGAGTTTATGGATACGCTCGAGGGCGCGCCCAAGGGCGATATCCGCGGTGCCATGGCGCTGCTCATCGATAAGCAGGACGATCCGCGCCGCGTCGAGGTGTACTCGGCCCTGCAGGATCTGGTGCTGGCCGGAGGTCGCTAGATGGAGCTCACGGACCGCTCTGGTTACTTTGCGGGTCCCGGCATGCTCGGCGGCTCCTTTGGCGACGCCTCGCGCGCAAGCGTCGAGGCCGCCGAGGGCGTCGCCGACCCCTGCCTGGGCCACGCGCCCGACCAGGTGGTCTTCTACGAGCTCACGCGTAAGTTTGTGGAGACCGAGGAAGACGTTCCCCAGGAGGCCTGCGACGTGCTGTACTACACGCTCGCCGTGGGCCACCACACCGGCGTGCTCGACTGCTTTGAGCCGCGCCTGTCGGTGCCGGTGGATGTGTTTTATTCGCTCGTCGACGCGCTGCCGGAGGGGGAGGCCAAAACCAAGTTCGAGGCCATCCGCTCCTTTGGTGAGTGCCAGCTCGACAAGGCGGCGGTGCCGTCGCTGCTCGAGGCCTGCGATATGCTGCTCGACGAGCGCGGTTTTCGCGGGTCGGCCAAGGCCGGCATCTCGGTGTTCGACGACGACTTTGGCCTGCATGCCCAGCAGGTTGCGTTCTTAATGAAGTTTCGCGATCTGGTTGAGCGCGTGCGCGATGTGTCGGGCGTGTATCTGACGGGAAGGTTGCAGTAATGGGTCGCGTTGTGGATGGCCGTGTGAACGGCGCCCCGTTTGCGGGTATCGTGCTCACGGCGGGAAGCGTGCTGCGTGCCGACGATGCCGTCGGCCCCGTGCTCTCCAAAAAGATGGAGGACGCGCCCATCGCCGGTTGGTACACCATCGACGGCGGCCAGACGCCCGAGGATGACATCATCGAGGTCAAGCGCGAGCGTCCGCCGCGTTTGGTTTTGGTCGATGCCGCCGACATGGCGCTGCCCGTTGGCGCCATCCGCTTGCTCGACAAACGTGACGTGGCCCGCAAGTCGATGTTCACCACGCATTCGCTCCCTTTGTCGATTCTGATCGAAGAGATTGAGCAATCGTGCGAAGATATCGTCTTCATAGGGATTCAGCCGGGCGATACGGAGTTCTACAACCCCATGTCCCCGGAGGTCTTTGAGGCCGTTGACGCCGTGTACGACGCCGTGGCCGCCAACGACTTTTCCCACTTTGTCCGCTTGGGGCAGGAGCTGTAACAGCGCTTGCCCCTGCTGATTAGGAAAGAAGTGATTGACATGGCAGATTCCAAGGTGGAGTACCCCGCTCCCGATTGCCTGGCGCCCGCCGCGATCGAGGCCAAGACCGAGACCGCCGGCGTGACCAAGGCTAACCTGCCGGTCGCCAAGGCCTTTCTGTTGGCAATGTTCGCCGGCGCGTTTATCGCCTTCGGCGGTCTGTTCTTTACCGTGTTTTTGAGCGATAGCACGCTGGGCTGGGGCGCCCAGCGCGTCGTGGGCGGCCTGTGCTTTTGCCTGGGCCTGGTGCTGGTGCTGGTGTGTGGCGCCGAGCTGTTCACCGGCAACTCGCTTATGGTCTGCGCGCTCAAGAGCAAAAAGATCACCCTGGCTCAGATGCTCAAGGCATGGGTCGTCGTATGGGTCGGTAACTTTGTCGGTGCCTTGTTCATCGTCTTTTTGGTGTACATGGCCGGCATTTACAAGCTCAACGGCGAGGCGGTCGCCAATTCCATGGTGAGTGTCGCCGCCGGCAAGGTGACGATTGACTGGGTGACGATCTTCTTCCGCGGCATCCTGTGCAACATCTTTGTGTGCCTGGCCGTGTGGATCGGTACCGCCGGCAAGACCGTGGTCGATAAGGTTGTGGGCATTCTGCTGCCCATCGCCGCCTTTGTGGCCTGCGGTTTTGAGCACTGCGTTGCCAACATGTACTTTTTGCCCATGGGCGCCGTGATGCACGCGTGCGGCTATGGTGCCGATGTTGCCGGTGCCGATGCGCTCAACGTCGCGGGCATTGCGTTTAACCTGTCCGCCGCCACGCTGGGCAACATCGTGGGCGGCGCGGTTCTGATCGCGCTCGGCTACTGGTTTATCTACGCCAAGAAGTCCGAGGCGTAAAGTACCGCCTGTTTGACGTTGGCCTCCCGCGGGGCGTTGCCGTGCGGGAGGCTTTTTGGGTCTGGGGCTCATTGCCGGGCTGTTGGCCTGTTGTGTTTGGCTTGTGAAAGGGGTATTCGAGATGGCATCTGCTGTGGAGCGTGACGGTCGCGCCGTGGTGACCACATGCGGGGGATGCTATGCCGATTGCGCCTTTACGGCACGCGTTGAGGACGGTCGCGTGGTGGCCGAGTTGCCGGTTGCGGGGCATCCGTGCGCGGCGCGAGCCCTGTGTGCCCGCGGGCGGCATCGCCTGTCTATGCCGTTTGACGAGCGCGACCGGATTTTGCACCCCATGCGCCGACGAGCTGATGGCTCGGGGTTCGATGTGATTTCGTGGGACGAGGCGTTTGCGCAGATCGCTGCGTGCCTTGGGGGGATTGTTGACGGGAATGGTCCGCGCGCGCTGGGCATGACGCTCGGCGTGCCCTCGTTCGACCGCTACTGGGCGTATCGTTTTATGCATGCGCTGGGTTCTCCCAATGTATACGGTGCCGACGGCGCCTGCGAGGTAAGCCGACTTACCGGTTGGGAGCACAGCCTGGGCTACAGCCCCGCCTCCGACCTGGCGCACACCGATTGCATCATGTATCTGGGGCGTTCCATTGTCGATTCGTCGACGATGGGGGCCGTTGATGCGCTCAACGATGCGCGCCGGCGTGGGGCGAAGATTATCGTGGTCGACCCTCGGCGCAGCGGTTCGGCTGCTATTGCCGATCGCTGGCTGCGCGTGCGCCCGGGCTGCGACCTGGCCTTGTTGCTGGGCATTGCGCATGTGCTCATTGCCGAGGACCTGTACGACCACGAGTTCGTTGCCCGCTATACCACGGGTTTTGACGAGCTGGCGCAGGCGGCCGCTGCTTGGACGCCCGAGTGGGCCGAGTCGATGTGCGACGTGCCGGCCGCAGAGATTGTCGCCACGGCGCGCGATCTCGCTGCCGCCGCGCCTGCCGCTGTGGTGGATGCGGGCTTTCATGGCGGCATCGGTATCGCGTATGCCAATAGCACCCAGACCGCGCGCGCTATCTGCTTGGTCGATGTGCTGCTGGGCTGCATCGGGCATGCGGGCGGCGCGCTCAATCCGCCCACGCCGCTTGTGTTGGGCGACTTCGATCCCGCACGCTTTGCGATGCCGCCGGTACCGTGCGGGCCCAAGCTGGGGTCCGAGCGCTATCCACTGGTCGATCCGGTGCGCGGCCTGTGTACGACCATCGGTCAGTCGATTCTTGCCGGCGATTTGCGCGGGCTCATCGTCTATGCCAGTAACCCCGGTGCGGGCTATGGCAATGCGCAGGCTTGGTTGGGCATCTTGCAGCAGCTCGACTTGCTCGTGACAATTGATATTCGCTGGTCCGAGACGGCGCGTGCTTCCGATTTCGTGCTGCCCGATGTGACGTACCTGGAGGCCGACCGCGGCGTGGGCACGGTTGTTTGCCGCAACGACGCGCGCGTGTTCTACCGCAACGCCGTGCTGCCCGTGCTGCATGACGACACGCGACCGGGGCGGGAGATCTTTGCCGGTCTGGCGCAGGCCTGTGGCGTGGGCGAGTACTTCCGGTTTACGTCCGACGATCTGGCGGCTGCGCAGGTGGCGCCGTTTGGGATCGATCTGGACGAGCTCAAGGAGCGCGGTTGGGCCGATACGGGCGTGCCGCTGCCGCCGCGCACAGGCGAGCCGGTGATTCCGCTTGCCGGCGGCAAGATTGCGCTGGCAAGCGACGTATGGGAGCGAGCCGGCATGGGTCGTGTGCCCAACTGGATCGCTCCCATGGTGGAGCCCGGCCCGGGGATGTTTCGCCTCATTAGCGGCAACCGTCTCTTTGAGTCGCATACCTCGCGAAGGCTCGCGGCGGCCGGCGCCGCCGAGGCGGGTTCCGACTTGGACGCCGTGCAGATGAATGCCGATGTCGCCGCACGCATGGGTATCGCCGATGGCGAGGTCGTGGAACTCGTGAGCGATATGGGCCGCGACCGCGTGCGCGTGGAGACGACGCCGTATCTGCATCCGGCGTGCATCTTTACGTCGGCCGCCCCCGGTGGGCGTTCGTTTGGCCGCGATGCCGGTGACGCTCAAGCCTTGGGCGTGGGCCCGCTCGACCATACACCGTTGCGTTGGGATCCGTTGACGGGTGCCGCGCTCACCCAGGAAAACGCCGTTCGCGTGGAAAAGATCGCGGAGCACGTGGATAATAACGACAGATTGATTCAGTAGATTGATTCGGCTGGTTTTTGATGAGCGACCGACTGATCTGCCCTTGGTTTTGAAAGGCTGCACATGAGCGATAGCCAGAACATGTCCGATGAGGTGCGCGCCCGCCTGCGCGCCATTCCCTCCGTCAACGAGCTGCTTGCCGAGTGGCCGGTAGTGAAGGCGGCGGGGGAGACCTGCGACGCGGTGGTGCATGCCGCCGTCACGGCCGAGCTCGACGAGGAGCGCGCCGCGATTCGTGCTGGCGCCGCTCCGCGTTCCAAGCGCGAGCTGGCATCGGCCATTGAATTTCGCGCGCATCGTTCTGCGCTGCCGAGTCTGCGCCCAGCGGTTAATGCCACGGGTGTGGTCATCCATACCAACTTGGGTCGCGCCCCGCTCGCGGAGTCGGCCGCCAAGGCCGTGGCCGAGGTTGCGCGCGGGTATAGCACGCTCGAGTACAGCGTGGACACCTGCTCGCGCGGGTCGCGCAAGGAGCATGCCGCGCAGCTCATCCGTTCGCTTACCGGTGCCGAGGATGCGCTGGTCGTCAATAACAATGCCGCCGCGGTGCTGCTGGTGCTTGCCACCCATGCCGCGGGCAAAGAGGTCATCGTGAGCCGCGGCGAGCTCGTCGAGATTGGCGGCAGCTTCCGTATTCCCGATGTCATGGCGGCTTCGGGCGCCAAGCTCGTCGAGGTCGGCGCCACCAACCGCACGCATCTGGGCGACTACGAGCGCGCCATCACGCCCGAAACGGCCATGATTCTGAAGGTCCATCCCTCCAACTATCGCATCGAGGGTTTTCACGAGGAGGTGAGCTCAAGGGAGCTCGCCGCGCTGGCGCATAAGCATGGCCTGCTGTTCTACGAGGACCAGGGCTCGGGTGCGCTGCTGCCTGACGACATCCTGGTTCGCGGCGGCGAGGAAACCACGCCGGCTTCGGTTTCGGCAGGGCTCGATCTGGTGTCGTGCTCGGGCGATAAACTGCTCGGTGCCGCACAGGCGGGCATTATCATGGGCCGCCGCGATCTGGTCCAGGCCTGTGGGTCACATCCGCTTATGCGCGCCCTGCGCCCGGGTAAGTTGGCGCTCACGGCGCTCGAGGCCACGCTGCGTATCTACATGGATGGCGCCGATGTGGCTCATCGCGATATTCCGGTGCTCAGCATGCTTACGCTGCCGCAGGCCCATTTGGAGCGACGTGCCCGCAAACTGCGCGATCGTATGGTCGCCGGGCTCGATAAGGCTGGCTACCCGTGTGCCGTTCAGGTGGAGATCGTCGAGGAATCGTCGACCCCTGGTGGCGGCTCGCTGCCTACCGTGGAGCTGCCCACCATGTGCGTTGCCGTGCGCCTCGTCGATGAGCGTCTTTCCGTTGACGCACTCAAGCGCTCGCTCGTCCAAGATTTCGACACGCCGGTCGTCACGCGCGCCTCGCACGATCGCGTCCTGTTTGACGTGCGCACACTCGTGGGTGACCGCGATATCGAGACGGCGGCATCGACGCTCGTCGCGTGCGTTGAGAAGGCGATTGCTCGATGAGTGAGGTTCAAGCGCTGGTGGAGTGTCCTGTTATCATTGGCACGGCGGGCCATGTCGACCACGGTAAGTCGGCGCTCATCGAGGCGCTGACGGGTAAAAACCCCGACCGCCTGGAAGTTGAGCGTCGTCGCGGGATGACCGTTGAGCTTGGCTTTGGCGAGCTGGCGCTGCCGAGTGGCAAGATCGTGGGCCTGGTTGACGTGCCGGGGCATGCGCACTACCTGCGCGCCATGGTGCAGGGCGCTACGGGCATTGATGTTGCCGTGTTGGTGGTTTCGGCCGTCGAGGGCGTGATGCCGCAGACCCGCGAGCACGTGCATGTGCTGGAGCTGCTGGGCGTTACGCATATGGTGGTCGCGCTGACCATGTGCGACCTGGCCGATGCCGAGATGACCGAGCTTGCCGAGCTCGATGTCGATGACTTTTTGTCGGGTACCGTGTTTGCGGGCGCGCCAATTGTGCCCGTGTCGTCTAAGACGGGCGAGGGGATTGACGGGCTGCTTGCGGTGCTCGACGAGCAGGTTGCCGCTTGCTGGGATGCCTGCCGTGCCCGTGCCGAGCTCACCGATGCCGCACCGCGTCTGCCCATCGACCGCTGCTTTACGATCAAGGGCGCCGGCACCGTCGTGACGGGAACGCTGCACGATGCGCCGGTTGCGGTGGGCGATGAGCTTGTCGCGCTGCCGTCGCGCACGGCCTGCCGCGTACGCGGGATCCAAGTGCATGGCGACACGCAGCAGGCGCTGCCCGGTCAGCGTGTGGCGCTCAACCTGGTGGGCGATGGCGTCGCTGCGCTCGATCGCGGTGAGATGCTCGGCGTGGGGGGTCGCTTTTGCCAGACGCTGCGCTTTATGATGGCGTTTACGCATTTGGGTCGCGAGGGAGCCAAGCCGCGTGTGCTCGAGTCGGGTGCGCGTGTTCACGTGATGGCGGGTACGGCCGAAGTCGTCGGTCGTATCATGCTCATGGAGGGCGAGGCCCCCATGGCGGTGGGCGAGACGCGAGTGGTGCAGGTGCGCTTGGAGGAACCGCTGCCGCTGCGCGCCGGCGACCATGCCGTGGTGCTGTCCTATTCGCCCGTGATGCTTGTTGGCGGCGGGCGCGTGCTGCTTTCGCGCTGCCGTCGCTCGCGCGAACTTACTGAGGGGGAGCGCGTGCTGTACGCGGCGCTTGAGGCCGGAGATATTGCGGGCGGTGTGGGCGCTTGGCTGGCGCTGCAAGCGCTGCCGGTTGCGGCTGCCGATGTTACCGCGGCGCTCGATCTTGTTGCCGGTGAGGCGGAAGCCGCGCTGCGCGAGTTGGTGGCGAAGGGCGCTGCTTGCTCGCTTGCCGGCTCGGATTGCTCGCTGTATGCAGATGCTTCCGCACTCGATGCCGCGATGGGTACGCTGGCGGCGACCCTGTCTGCCATGCACGCGGCTGCCCCCAAGGAGACGGGCTTTACGCCCGGCGCCGTCGCCCATGCTGCTTGGCCTACCGCTGACGATACAGTTGCCGCAGCCCTGATTTCCGAGGGCTGCTCGCGTGGCGTTTGTGCCGCCGAAGGTGCCGAGGTGTTCGACCCGCACTCCGCAGCCGCCGCGGCGCGTGTGGTGCGCGAGGCCTGCGAACGCATCGTTGCCTTGCTGGACGAAGCCGGCCTCGATGCACCGACGTTGCCCGAGGTGGGCGAGCAACTGCAGCTCGATCGCGACACCATGACGCGTGCGCTGCGCGAGCTTTCGCTCAACCGCTCCATCGTAAAGGTCGAGCGCGACGTTGCCTTGTCCGCCACCGCGGAGTCGCATGCGCGCGAGCTTGTCGCCGCTGCCATTGAGGCAGCCGGCGGCGCTGCCACCACGAGCGTGCTGCGCGAGGCCCTGGGCGTGTCGCGCAAACGCGCCATCAGCATCCTTGAGCATCTGGATGCCGTACGCTTCACAGTCCTCGACAAGGATGCCGGCGGCCTGCGCTCCCTGCGCTAGATCGGCCGCTCGGCCCCGCCCCATCAGTTGCGGTGAAATAGTTCCTAGTTGGAGGCTTTGGCAGCAAAAACAGGAACTATTCCACCGCAACTTTGATCCATGCCGGTCAAACGTAGTAGATGGTAGATGGCCCGTTTTCGTGGCACGACACCGGGGTAGTCTTTTTGGGACGGGGCTTTTTTAGCTACCCTATGTCAAACATGTCTTAAGCTTTGAGGGCTCCGGATGGGGCAGCTAAAAAAGCCCCGTCCCAAAAAGACTACCCTGCTAGTTTGGTAAAATATCGCCGCACTTGGGAACGGATGGGCTCCGGTGGGCTCCGCGGTCCTCAAAACCGTTGCGAGGCGTGCAAAACGTCTTGGATGTGTTCGATTCACATACGTTCCCGCCATACGCTACCAGCGCTTTTGTGCTCGCGGTCTTGCTGCGTGCCGCAAAGGCGCTGTTTTGTTTTTGCACGGGCTCGCCGTGTCGTCTGCCTTGTCGCCTACGGTAATTGGTCCCGTGCGTTGGGCTTTGAACGTGCCGATGGAGGTGTTTTGTCGTATGACTACCGTAAGACGTGCCAATCTTTCTTGTGTTGTCCAGGCGGGCGGGCTGTCCTCGCGCATGGGCTGCGATAAGGCGCGCATGGCGTTTTGCGGCGAGCCGCTCATCGAGCGCGTGCTGGGTCGGCTGGCGCCAGTTGCCGGCGAGTTGGTCGTGACGACTTCGCGTCCCGGCGAGCTTGCCTATCTTGAGGAGCGCGCGTTTGGCGGCCTGGTGCCGCAAATAGTTCCGGACCTTGAGGGGCCGGCGGGTGCCATGCGCGGCATCGCGAGTTCGTTGGCTGCGGCTCGGCTTCCTCTCGCGGCTATCGTCGCCTGTGATATGCCGTTTGTCTCGCCGGAACTCATCGGCGCGCTTGCCGATCGTGTTGAGGCCGAGGCGCTCGACGTGTGCGTGCCGCGCGAGAAGCGGGGGATTGAGCCGCTGTGCGCCGTCTGGCGCCGTGACGCGTGTGCGCCGGTTGCCCAAGAGTTGCTCGACCAGGACCGCCAACGCATTCGCTGCTTGATCAATCGCGTTCAGGCTGGTTATATAGATGAGCCGCAGATCGTTAAGGCCGCGGGCTCGACGCTCTGCTTCGAAAACGTCAATACACCCGAGGAGTTTGCGGCAGCCGAGCTGCTCGCCTAGACGATTGGAGTTGCCATGTCTCACGATATTTGCCCCGACACGGGAGAGCCTTGCACTTGCGATGGTTCCGAGCCCTGTACCTGCGGCTGCGGTGGCTGTGGACATACTGCGGAAGAGGAAGCGGCCGCCGCGGCGTATCGTGAGGCACACCGCGAAGGCCCATCCGGTGATGCCCTCGACCACGAGCGCAAGATTATCGTGTCGTTTGACAGCACCTTCGATGTGATGGAATGCGAGCAGCTGTGCCTGGATGCCGGCGTGCCCGGGCGCATCATGCCATTGCCGGGCTCCATTACCGCGGGTTGCGGCCTGTGCTGGGCCATGCCGTTCTCGGGCGATGCGCTTGCCGCCTTCCGCGCTGCCACCGAAGGCCGCATAACCCCTGCCGACTACCATCAGCTCGTCCTCTAACCACCAACACCACCACAAAGGTGCCCAATGTGGTGGTTTGGAACACGTGGACGAAACAGGTTTGAAACACAGGTTTTGCACGTCAGGTGCTCAAAAACGCTTCTACCTGCATCGTAATCAAAACGAAACATCTGCTCGCCGGCTTATGCGAAACTTTGCTGCAACAGTGCGATATTATCCATACTCGATAAAGCTCGCGGCGCATGGGGTGTCGCGACTGACATTTTTCTTTTCCATCAATTGGAGGAAGCATGAGCTACACGCAGAAAGTTCTCGACGAGCTCAAGGCCCGCTATCCCGAGCAGCCTGAGTTCATCCAGGCCGCGACCGAGATCCTCGGCACCATCCAGCCGGCGCTCGACGCCCATCCCGAGTACGAGGAGGCCGCTCTGCTTGAGCGCCTCGTCGAGCCCGAGCGCATCGTCATGTTCCGTGTCCCCTGGGTCGACGACCAGGGCAAGGTTCAGGTCAACCGCGGTTACCGCGTCGAGTTCAACTCTGCCATTGGACCCTACAAGGGCGGCCTGCGCTTTAACCCGACGGTCACTTTGGGTATGCTCAAGTTCCTGGGCCTGGAGCAGATCCTCAAGAACAGCCTGACCACCCTTCCCATGGGCGGCGGCAAGGGCGGCTCCGACTTTGACCCCAAGGGCAAGTCCAACAACGAGATCATGCACTTCTGCCAGTCCTTCATGACCGAGCTCTATCGCCACATCGGCCCCAACACCGACGTTCCCGCCGGCGACCTGGGCGTTGGCGGCCGCGAGGTTGCCTACCTGTTCGGTCAGTACAAGCGCCTGACCAACGAGTGGACCGGCGTCCTTACCGGCAAGGGCCTCTCCTTTGGCGGCTCGCTCGCCCGTACCGAGGCTACCGGCTACGGTCTGGCCTACTTTGTGGACGAGTACCTCAAGAGCCGCGGCGACTCCTTCGAGGGCAAGAACGTCGTCGTTCACGGCTCCGGTAACGTCGCCATCTATGCAGTCCAGAAGGTCACCCAGCTCGGCGGTAAGGTGCTGGCCTGCTCCGACACCCACGGCTGGGTCGAGGATCCCGACGGCATCGACTACACCGTGCTCGAGCATGTCTACAACAAGAAGCGCTCCGGCCACGACAAGGGCGTCACGCTCGCTATGTACGTTGACGAGAAGCCCAACGCCGTGTGGCACGAGGGCGACGGCCGCGGCGTGTGGCAGCTGCCCTGCGACATCGCGCTGCCCTGCGCTCGCGAGAACACGCTGCTGCTCGAGGACGCCCAGGCGCTCGTCGCCAACGGCTGCAAGGTGGTCGGCGAGGGCGCGAACATGCCCACGACCATCGAGGCCACGACCTACTTCCAGGAGAACGGCGTCGCCTTTATGCCCGGTAAGGCTGCCAACGCCGGCGGCGTGCTCGTGTCCGGCCTGGAGATGAGCCAGAACGCTGAGCACCTGTCCTGGACCTTCGAGGAGGTCGACGGCAAGCTCGAGCAGCTCATGCGCGGCATGTTCCACAACGTGGACGACACCGCCAAGAAGTACGGCGAGGAGGGCAACTTCGTCATGGGCGCCAACATCGCCGGCTTCCTGAAGGTTGCCGACGCCATGCTCGCCCAGGGCGTCTGCTAAATCTTCGCTCGATATAGCATCGCAGAAGGCTCCCAGTCATCTTGGCTGGGAGCCTTTTTCTATGGTGACGATGGCGGCGGCCCCTCGTTTGGTACACTTAAAAGTACTGGACAAGTGAAGAGATGGGGGAGAACGTGCTCAAGTTCGGTACCTACGTCCGTGTTGGAAACGCGGCCGAAGCCTATGAGCTCTTACAGAAGAACCGCAACAACAAAATTGTGGGCGGCGGCATCTGGATGCGCCTGGGTTCGCGTCGCGTGGCGACGGCGATTGACCTTTCGGCCTGCGGACTCGATCAGATCGAGGAGACCGAGACCGAATTTCGCATCGGCGCCATGTGCACCCTGCGTCAGCTCGAGCGTCATGCTGGGCTCAACGCGCTTGTCAACAATGTCTTTGAGTTCGCCGTCCACGACATCGTGGGCGTGCAGCTGCGCAATACCGCCACGGTGGGCGGCAGCATCTACGGCCGCTTTGGCTTCTCGGACGTTCTCTCCGCCTTTCTCGCGCTCGATTCCTATGTTGAGCTGACGGGGGCCGGCCGCGTGCCGCTCGCCGAGTTCGTGGACATGGGCTATGTGCGCGACGTGATCGAGCACGTCGTGGTCGTTAAGCACGACTATCGCGCAAGCTACGAGGCCGTGCGCAAGGCCGCGACCGACTTCCCCTCGCTGAACGTCACTGCCGCCTGGTGGGACAACAGCTGGCATGTCACCGTGGGTGCCCGCCCGCTGCGCGCGACCCTGCTGCAGGGCGAGGCATGTGGCCTTACCGCCGAGCAGCCTTCCGAGGACGAGCTGCGCGCCCTGGCCGCGTCCGTACGCGCGTTGAGCTACGGCACCAACCTGTGGGGCTCGGCTGACTACCGCCGCCGCATCTCGGCACCGTTGGCGATTCAGGCCGTGCGCCGCGCCGCCGGCATCGAGCTTTCGGCCGCGCTTGCCCGCGAGCTCGAGACCGTGCAGGTCCCTAAGTTCGCCACGGACGAGTATTCCTGCCGCCGCGTGCCCGGCGTCGATTCTAGCGAGGTGCGCTAATGGCTGCCAAACTCATAGATCTTTCCTTTACGCTCAACGGCCGCAAGGTCAAGGTTCAGATTGCCCCCGACACCATGCTCTTTGCGCTGCTGCGCGAGCAGGGCTGCGCGTCGGTGCGCTGCGCCTGCGAAACCACCAACTGCGGTCTGTGCACGGTGTGGCTCGACGGCGACCCGGTGCTGAGCTGCTCGGTTCCCGCCGCCCGTGTTGAGGGACACACCATCACCACGCTCGAGGGCCTCAAGGCCGAGTCCGAGGCACTGGCCCGTGCGATGGCTGCCGAAGGTGCCGAGCAGTGCGGTTTTTGCGCCCCCGGCCTCATCATGAACGTGCTGGCGCTTGCCCGCGCCGCCAAGGAGGACCCGAGCCTCGTCGCCACGCGCGAGGAGCTCTCGCGCCAGCTCGCCGGCAACCTCTGCCGTTGCAGCGGCTACGAGAGCCAGCTGCGCGCCATCGTCCGCTTTCTCAACGAGTCCGGCGTGCAGGTAGGCTTTGAGATGCCCGAGCTGCCGGTCAACGACACCAGCTGCGACGGTGTCTCCTACAAGCAGATTACCCACAAGCAACCCAAGAAGGACTCGAAGGCCCTGCTCGAGGGCCGTCCCGTCTACACGGGCGACCTGGTGCCCGCCGGCGCCCTGATTGTCAAGCTCAAGCGCAGCCCCTATGCCCGCGCCAAGATTCGCTCCATCGACACGTCGCGCGCCTTAAAGGTGCCGGGCGTCGTGGGCGTCTACACCTACGAGGACGTGCCCAAGCGCCGCTTTACCATCGCCGGCCAGAGCTATCCGCAGCCGAGTCCCTACGACCGCCTGATCCTCGAGAACCTCGTGCGGTATCAAAACGAGGAGGTGGCGATTGTCGCCGCCGAGACCGAGGAGGCCGCCGACAAGGCACTCAAGCTCATTAAGGTCGACTACGAGGTGCTCGAGCCACTGCTCGACTTTACCCAGGCACTCGATAACGACATCGTGGTCCATCCCGAGGGCGACGTGACCTTTATGTTCCCGCAGGGCGGCGACGTTGCTCGCAACCTGGTATGCAGCGGCACGAGCGACTTTGGCGATTTGGACGAGGCCTTCGCCCAGAGCGACATCGTCTTCACCCGCACCTACACCAGCCAGGCCACGCAGACCGCGCCCATGGAGACCTTCCGCGCCTTTGCGACGACCGACGCGTTCGGGCGCATCTCGGTGACCACCTCCACGCAGGTACCCTTCCACGTGCGCCGCATGGTCGCGCAGTCGCTCGATATTCCGCAGTCGCAGGTGCAGGTCATTAAGCCGCGCATCGGCGGCGGCTTTGGCTCCAAACAGACGGGCTGCTGTGAGATCTTCGTGGCGTTTGTGACGCAGCAGACCGGCCGTCCGAGCTATTGCTGCTACACCCGCGAGGAGACCATCACCGCGGGCAACTCGCGCCACCAGATGCAGATGACCGTCAAGCTGGGCGCCATGCACGACGGCACCATCACGGCCATCGACCTGCACACGCTGTCCAACGCCGGCGCGTACGGCGAACACGCCACCACGACGATCGGCCTCTCGGGCCACAAGAGTCTGCCCATCTACAACCACGTGAAGGCGAGCCGCTTTAGCTGGGACGCCGTCTACACCAATACCAACCGCGGCGGCGCGTATCGCGGCTACGGTGCCACCCAGGGCCAGTTTGCCGTGGAGAGCGCCGTTAACGAGCTCGCCGACATGCTGCACATGGACCCCGCCGACCTGCGCCTTAAGAACATGGTGCACGAGGGCGAGACCATGCCGCAGTACTACAACGAGAAGCTCAACGCCTGCGCGCTCGACCGTTGCCTGCTGCGTGCGATGGACATGATTGGCTGGCGCGACAAGCCGCTGGCCGTTGACCTGGGCGACCGCGTACGCGCCCTGGGCTGTGCGCTCACCATGCAGGGCTCGGGCATTTCCAACGTGGATATCGGCGGCATCGACATGCGCCTGGAAGAGGACGGCTTCATTACCATCGGCACCGGCGCCACCGATAACGGCATGGGCGTCGACACGATTCTGGCGCAGATTGCCGCCGAGGAGCTGGGCGTGGAGAGCTCGCTGATTGTGGTGCGCGGCGTGGACACCGACGTGTCGCCGTTCGACGCCGGCTCGTACGCGAGCTCGGGCACGTATGTGACGGGCCTGGCTGCCAAGAACGCCGCGACCGAGCTGCGCGAGAAGATTTGCGCCAAGGCCGCTCAGATGTGGGACGTGGACGCCGCCGACGTGGTCTTCGATGGCCAGTACGTGCGCCTGTCCGACGAGCGTGCCGCGCGCGAGCAGAACCGCTACCTCACGCTGCGCGACTTTGCCAACCTGTGCGTCAAGAACATCGCGGGCGGCGACGCGCTCACCTCGCATGCCTCTGCCTGCCTGCCCGTTTCGCCTCCGCCGTTTATGGCCGGTATTGCCGAGGTCGAGGTCGACAAGGCCACCGGCAAGGTGACCGTGGTGGACTACGCGGCGGCTGTGGACTGCGGCACCGTGATCAATGAGGCGCTCGCGCGCGTCCAGGCCGAGGGCGGCATTGCCCAGGGTATCGGCCACGCGCTCTACGAGATTGTCGAGCACGACGACCGCGGTCGCCTGCGCACCGGCAACTTTATGAGCTACAAGCTGCCCACGCGTCTGGATATCGGCAGTATTCGCGTGGCCTTTGAGCCGAGCTACGAGCCGACGGGCCCGTTTGGCGCCAAGTCGATCGGCGAGGTCGTCATCAACACGCCGCTCGCCGCCGTGGCCTCGGCCGTGGCGCACGCCACCGGCCACCAGGTGCGCTCGCTGCCGATTACGCCCGAGAAGGCCCTGCTGGGGGAGTAGCGGGTCAGCGAACAAGTCGTTATGGGCGGGGCGGGGCAACTCGTCCCGCCTTTTGCACTCGTGGTGAGGTCGTGAGCCTGTAAAAGGTGTGCGTGCGCTTGCCGTTCGTATCTGCTATCATTCCTAGTCTGTGCGTTCATGCGGGCGTGGCGGAATTGGTAGACGCGCCAGATTTAGGTTCTGGTGGGATTCCCGTGAAGGTTCGAGTCCTTTCGCCCGCACCATCGCACCTGCGTCGGCCCTGGCCGTCGCGACACTTTGTTGCATAAAGGTACCAGCACCTCAGATAAGCTGGGCAGTATGAGGAGGAACGTGTTGAACATCACCGCTTCTGACGTCAAGGACGCCAAGCTCACCGCTACGGTCACCATCCCGGCCGCCGACGTCGACGCCGCGATCAAGAAGGCCTACAAGGACACCGCCAAGAAGTACCGCTTCCCGGGCTTCCGTGCCGGTAAGGCTCCCCGTCCGGTCATCGACTCCGCTCTTGGCGCCGAGGCTACCCTCGCTCAGGCCACCAACGACCTGATCGCCGCCAACGAGCCCGCCGTCCTCAACGAGCTGGACATCGTCCCCACCAAGAACGGTGACTACAAGGAGCTCGACCTCGCCAAGGATCACGAGGACTACACCTACACCGTCGAGTTCTCCCTGCGTCCCGCCGCTGAGCTCTCCTCCTTCGATGCCGTCGAGATCGAGATGCCCCCTGCGGAGGTCACCGAGTCCGAGATCAACAACCAGGTCGAGATGCTCCTCAACTACCGTGCCACCTTCGAGGACGTCGAGGGTCGCGCCGTCGAGGCTGACGACTATGTGACCGTCGACCTCAAGGCCGTCGAGAACGCCGACAACTTCGCCGCCGAGGGCCGCATGCTCATCGCCGGTAGCGACAGCAACCCCAAGGAGTTCAACGAGGCCCTGATCGGCGCTAACGTTGACGACGTCAAGTCCGTCACCTGGACCGACGAGGCCGAGGAGGGCGAGGAGGCCGAGACCCACACCGTCGAGGTCACCGTCAAGGGCATCAAGGTCCGCAACACCCCCGAGCTCACCGACGAGCTCGTCAAGTCCGACTTTGGCTTCGACAGCATCGACGCTATGCGCGACGCCATCAAGCTCGAGATCGAGCAGGACAAGGCTTCCCGCCTCCCGGCCGAGAAGGAGAATCGTTGCGTCGCCGCTCTTGCCGAGCGTCTGCAGCTCGACGAGATGGACGCCGACTACGAGCAGTCCGTCTTTGAGGAGCTTGGCCAGAACTTCCTTTCCAACCTCGCTGCCCGCGGCATGACCCTCGACACCTGGCTGCCGGCTTCCGGCCTGACCATGGAGCAGTTCGTCGGCGACCTGCACAAGCAGGCCAACGACGTTGCCCGCGAGTCCCTGGCGCTCGACGCCCTCGCCCGGGAGCTCAAAATCGAGGTCACTGAGGATGACGTCAACGCCGAGTTCGAGAAGGCTGGCGTCAAGGACGTCGAAGCTTCCAAGGCCGAGTTTATCGCCGATGGCCGTATGCCTGCTGTCCGCGAGTCCATCCGTCGCTCCAAGGCCGTCGACCACCTGGTCGAGAACGCCAAGGTGACCGAGGTCGACGAGACCGCCAAGGACGCCGAGTAATTCTCGCCACCTTGCCCGCGAGCGCATGCATGTGCCCGTGATGGGGTAAAGTTATACACCGGTTATCCGGTTGCTTCGTACGGTGCCAGCCAATGCATTGCATGCGGGCACCGTACGTTTATCTAGAACCACTATTGGTCCGTAAGAGAAATGGAGATGCGTATGATCGCTAAGTTCGATTCCGCCCTCGTGCCATACGTTATCGAGCAGACGCCGCGCGGCGAGCGCAGCTACGATATCTATTCGCGCCTGCTCAACGACCGCATCATCTTCTTGGGCGAGGAGATCAACTCCGTCAGCGCCAACCTGGTCGTTGCCCAGCTGCTGCATCTTGAGAGCCAGGATGCCGAGAAGGATATCTCGCTCTACATCAATTCACCCGGCGGCGAGGTCTACTCCGGCCTGGCGATTCTGGACACTATGAACTTCATTAAGCCGCAGGTCTCCACCATTTGCGTCGGTATGGCGGCGTCTATGGCCGCCGTGCTGCTTTCGGCCGGCGCCAAGGGCAAGCGCTTCTGCCTGCCGCATTCCAAGGTTATGATTCACCAGCCCAGCGGCGGTGCCCAGGGCCAGCAGACCGAGATCGAGATCGTGGCCGAGGAGATCAAGAAGACTCGTCGCGAGCTCAACCAGATCCTGTCCGACGCCTCGGGCCAGCCCATCGAGAAGGTCCAGGCCGATACCGAGCGCGACAACTACCTGACCGCTGCCGAGGCCCTCGACTACGGCCTGATCGACCGCATCGTCACCTCTCGCGACCTCGCCGCGAAGGACGCCTAGGATGGCCGGTAACATGCAGGACAATTTCGACGAGAACGGCAACCCCATCCGCTGCTCCTTCTGCGGAAAAGAGCAGGGGCAGGTTCGCCGCCTTGTAAAGGGTCCGACCAACATCTTTATCTGCGACGAGTGCGTTGCCGCCTGCTCCGAGATCTTGGAGGAGTCGCTGGCTTCGGACTTTATGGACGCTGCTCGCAACGGCAAGCTGCCGGGCTTCCTCAACGACCACGGCCAGGCTGCGTCCCAGCCCGCCGTTGACCCCGAGGCCGAGGGCTTTGAGCTCGAGGACGATGCCCGCCAGGTCATTACGCACGTGCCGACGCCGCACGAGATCTATGACGAGCTTTCGGCCTATGTCATGGGCCAGGAGGATGCCAAGCGCGCCATGTCGGTGGCCGTGTACAACCACTACCGCCGCGTGATCGAGGGCGGTGCTGCGCTTTCGACCTTTGACGACGGCTTGGACTCGCAGCTCGACGATGATATGGACGAGGTGGAGCTCGCCAAGTCCAACATCTTGCTGCTCGGTCCCACCGGTACCGGTAAGACCCTGCTCGCCCAGACGCTCGCGCGCATCCTCGAGGTGCCGTTTGCCATCGCCGACGCCACCGCGCTCACCGAGGCCGGCTACGTGGGCGAGGACGTGGAGAACATCCTACTCAAGCTCATCAATGCCGCCGATGGCGATATTGAGCGCGCGCAGGTCGGCATTATCTACGTGGACGAGATCGACAAGATCGCCCGCAAGGCCGAGAACCTCTCCATCACCCGCGATGTTTCGGGCGAGGGCGTTCAGCAGGCGCTGCTTAAGATTCTTGAGGGCACGGTGGCAAGTGTTCCGCCCACCGGCGGTCGCAAGCATCCCCAGCAGGAGCTGCTGCAGATCGACACGACCAACATCCTGTTCATCTGCGGTGGTGCCTTTGTGGGTCTGGACAAGATCATCGCCGATCGCGTGGGCAATAAGGGCGTGGGCTTTAACTCCGAGATTGCCGGCCCCACTTCGGTCGACGAGAACGACCTGCTGCGTCAGGTGCTCCCGCAGGACCTCAACGCCTTTGGCATGATTCCCGAGTTTGTGGGACGTACGCCCGTCGTCACCCAGACGCAGGCGCTCGACGAAGACGACCTGGTTTCGATCTTGACCGAGCCCAAGAACGCCGTGGTGCGTCAATATCGCAAGATGTTCCAGCTCGAGGACGTCGAGCTTGAGTTTGAGGACGCCGCCCTGCACGAGATCGCCCGCATGGCGCTTGCCCGCAAGACCGGAGCCCGCGGCCTGCGCTCCATCTGCGAGGACGTGCTGCAGCAGACGATGTTCGATCTCCCCAGCGAGGAGGGCGTCGCCAAGGTCATCGTAACCGAAGCCTCCGTAAAGGGCGAAGAGCAGCCCCAGCGCATCTACGGCTAAAACCTGTCAAAACGTTTTTGTCGATAGCCTCCGACCACCCACGGTCGGAGGCTATTTTATATATACGCAATAACCCCAACTACCTGTGTTATTCTGTGTGTTTGTTTAAGCCTCGGCGAAGTCATATCAGACTGAAGTAATCGATACCTAAGGGGAGGAATGTAGGCTCGATTTTCGTAGATTCCGCACGAGCCGAAGACCACTTAATGTGGTCTTCGAGCGAGTCAGGACCTGACCGAGCGAAAATCGGGCCTACATTCCTCCCCGGCGGGACAGGGAGAGATATATGGAAGAAATGCCCAAGAACTACGATCCGTCGACCAACGAGCCGGCGATTCTGCAGAAGTGGCTCGACGGCGGCTACTATAAGCGCCGTGAGGGCGTGGGCGACTGCACCGTCACCATTCCGCCTCCCAACGTGACCGGCAAGCTCCACATGGGCCATGCTACCGACGACTCCATCCAGGACGCCATCATCCGTATGGCTCGCATGCGCGGCAAGTCCACGCGCTGGGTACTGGGCACCGACCATGCCGGTATCGCCACGCAGACCAAGGTCGACAAGAAGCTCAAGAGCGAGGGCATTAGCCGCCTGGAGATCGGCCGCGATAAGTTTGTCGACGCCTGCTGGGATTGGACCCACGAGTACGGCGGCATCATCGTCGAGCAGATCAAGCGCATGGGCTGCTCCGTCGACTTCGACAACGAGCGCTTCACCATGGACGAGGACTACGCCCAGGCCGTGCGCAAGGTGTTCTGCGACTGGTACCACGATGGCCTGATCTACCGCGGCAAGCGTATCGTTAACTGGTGCCCCAACTGCACCACCGCCATCTCGGACGACGAGGCCGAGTATAAGGACGAGAAGGGCCACCTGTGGCACCTGCGTTACCCGCTGACCGAGCCGGTCAACGGCCGGGACTACATCGTCGTCGCCACCACGCGCCCCGAGACTATGCTCGGCGACACGGGCGTCGCCGTTTCCCCGAAGGACCCCGAGAAGGCCGCCTTTGTGGGTAAGACCGTCAAGCTCCCCATCGTGGACCGCGAGATCCCTATCTTTGAGGATTGGCACGTCGACGCCAACTTTGGCTCCGGCTTTGTCAAGGTCACCCCGGCCCACGACCCCAACGATTACGCCATGGGCCAGGCCCACGACCTGCCGCAGATCAACATCTTCGACGAGCACGCGGTGGTCGTCGAGGGCTACGGTGAGTTCACCGGCATGAACCGCGACGAGTGCCGCGAGGCCGTCATCAAGTGGTTCGAGGAGCACGACCTGCTCGATCACGTCGAGGACCTCGATCACTCTGTCATGCACTGCTACCGTTGCGACTCCGCGCTGGAGCCGTGGCTGTCCGAGCAGTGGTTTGTGGCCGTCGACAAGCTCAAGGGGCCGGCGCTCGACGCCGTCAACTCCGGCAAGGTCACCTTCCACCCCGCGCGCTGGACGCAGACCTACACCACCTGGATGGAGAACCTCAAGGATTGGTGCATCAGCCGCCAGCTGTGGTGGGGCCACCGCATCCCCGTGTTCTACTGCGAGGACTGCGGCTGGGAGGACGCCCTTACCGAGGACACCGACGTGTGCCCCAAGTGCGGCGGCCATCACGTGCACCAGGACGAGAACGTGCTGGACACCTGGTTCAGCTCGCAGCTGTGGACCTTTGCCACGCAGGGCTGGCCGCAAAAGCCGGAGCTCCTCGAGGGCCATCACCCCACGACGGCGCTCGTCACCGCGCGCGACATCATCGCGCTGTGGGTCGCCCGCATGGTCATGAGCTCGCTGTACTTCTTGGACGAGGTGCCGTTTAAGGACGTCGTCATCTACCCGACGATCCTTGCCAAGGACGGCAGCCGCATGTCCAAGTCCAAGGGCAACGGCGTTGACCCCATGGACCTCATTGGTATGTACGGCGCCGACGCCATGCGCTTCAACTTGCTCATGCTGTGCACCAACAACCAGGACGTCAAGTTCGACGCGAACATCGACAAGAAGACCAAGAAGCTCATCGACAGTCCGCGCACCGACCAGGCCAAGAGCTTTGTTACCAAGATCTGGAACGCCAGCCGCTTCCTGCTCATGAACATGGAGGGCTACACGCCCGGCGAGCCCGTCGTTGAGACGCCGGCCGACGCTTGGATGTTCAGCCGCCTGGCCAAGGCCGTCCAGATGGTCACCGAGGGTATTGAGAACTACACCTTTGGCGACATGGCCCGCGGCGTTCAGCAGTTCTTCTGGAACGAGGTCTGCGACTGGTACGTCGAGGTCACCAAGGCCCGCCTGAAGGGCGAGGGCCGTCTGCAGGCGCAGCGCAACCTGATCTTTGTGCTCGACACCTCCATTCGCCTGATGCACCCGCTCATGCCGTTTGTCACCGAGGAGATCTGGGACAACATGCCGGCAAGCGTGCTCGACCTGGACACCGAGGGCAACGTGGATCGCGCCGAGGCACTCATGATCGCCAAGTGGCCCGAGCCCGCCGACTACGCCAAGTATGTTGACGAGGACGCCGAGCGCGCGTTTGAGCTGTGCCGCGCCGTCGTGTCTGCCGCCCGCGCCACGCGTTCGCGTTATCGCTTGAGCCCCAAGGCCGAGCTCGACGTGGTCGTGCGCGCCGGTGCCGAGGACATCGAGAAGCTTGAGAGCCTGCGCTCGACCATCGAGCCGCTGGCAAACACCGCTTCGCTGGTCATGGGTACCGATGTTGAGAAGCCGGCTGCGAGCATTGCCGTGGTCGACAGCGGCGTCGAGGTCTTTGTGGTGCTCGAGGGCAAGGTCGACCTTTCGGCCGAGAAGGCACGCCTGGAGAAGGAGATCGCCGCGACCCAGAAGGAGCTCGCCGGCTGCGAGAAGACGCTCGCCAACGAGGGCTTTGTGGCCAAGGCCGCGCCCGCAGTGGTTCAGAAGAAGAGGGACCGTGCAGCTGAGCTCAAGGAGATCCTGGCGTCGCTGACTGCTCAGGTTGCTGACTTCTCGTAGGCGTAACAGGGGGCGCGTCCCGACGCTTTGCTCTCCGCTGCGGACACCTATTCCGCCGTTCTAACGAACGGCGGCTGACTCGACGCTACAAACGCCTCTGATGGCCAATCTGCCGTTCAACTTCGGGCGCATGGGCATAAGCCCTATGCGCCCTTGTTTCACGGCACCTTGGCTCATCAGAGGCGTTTTCGCTGACTATCCTCAACCTATACTGTTTTATTTTTCTATGAATGGCGGTTCTGAAAATGCCTAAGCGTTCTGGCTTGTATACCGTTCCTTTTGAGTTTGATTTGCTTTCGTTTGGTGAGGCTGTGGGGCTTGCTGCTGATACGGGGCGGATTTCTGGGGATGCTGGGCCTCTGCTTGAGACGGTTGTCGATATGCTCGATGAGCTGGGACGTCCGGATGAGTATTTCGATTGCATTCAGGTTGCCGGTACCAATGGCAAGACTTCGACCACGCGTTTTTCGGCTGCCATCCTTCGCGGTGAGGGGTTGAAGACCGCACTGTATACGTCTCCGCAGTTGGTGCGCTATCCCGAGCGCATGGAGGTTGATGGGCGCGTCGTGAGCGATGAGTCGTTTGCCCGTGGCGTTTCTGCCGCCGTCGAGGCGGGGCATCGCGTGAATGCCCGTCGTGTGGCGGCGGGGGAGCGCGCTTATACCATCACGCCGTTTGACCTGCTTACGGCTGCCGCTCTGGTGGTGTTTGCCGAGGCCGCGGTAGATGTTGCCGTGCTCGAGGTTGGCATGGGCGGCCGTTGGGACGCCACGAGTGCGACCGATCCCGTCGCCGTTTCTATCACCGGCATCGGGCTTGACCATACGCGTATTTTGGGCGACACGCTCGAGGCCATTGCGGGGGAGAAGGCTGCGGTCATCAAGCCCGGGCGCTTGGTTGTGCTGGGCGAGGGCACACACGAGCCGAGCGTTCAGCGCGTGATGGATGCCCGTTGCCGTGAGTGCGGTGTGGTGCCGCTCGTGGTGAGCCATACGACGACCAAACTTCCGGCACACGTGGGCGATACGGTGGAGTTTAGCTGCACCACGCCTCGTGCGATCTATACGTCGAGTATGGTCAAGCCGGCGTATCAGCCGCAGAATGCTGCGTGCGCGATTATGCTGTGCGAGGGGTATCTGGGTCGCGAGCTCGACCATGACAAGCTCGATGCGTCGCTTATGGGCTGTCCCACGCCGGGTCGCTTTGATGTGCTGGGAACCGATCCGCTCAAGCTAATCGACGCCTGCCATAACCCCCAGAGCTGCGAGAACTTTGTGAGCGCACTGGACGAGATCGATCCGTGTGTAGAGAATCGCCCCACGCTGCTGTGCGCCGCATTGGCTGACAAGGACGTGGCGGGCATCGTCGACGTGCTTGTTCCGGCGTTCCCGCGCGTAGTCGTGACCCAGACCGATTCCGATCGCGCCCTGCCGGCAGAGGAGCTTGCTGCCCTGGTGGATGCCGACAAGCTCGCGGGCGTGTACCCCAGCGTATCCGAGGCGCTCGCACCCCTCGATGCCGCGGGCGAGCCCTTCGTAGCGGCCGGCACCATCACCCTAGCCGGCGAAGTTGCCGGTCTGCTCCGTTAACCCCGCCAGCGGGGCAGCTAGTTGGCCTGCTCGCCACGAAATGGGCCTATCTACTACGTTTGACCGGTTACCCTCGACCACGCCGAGAATTGCGAAATTAAAATCGCAGGTAGAAGGCTTGCCGATTTTCAAAAAATACCCGCATGGTTGACCCATGAGGGTTAAACGTAGTAGATGGACCGTTTTCGTGGCGCATCTCTAGACTGTCAAATTGGTCGACTTGGTCCCATGGCAGTTGCGGTGAAATAGTTCCTGGATTATGCCTCTATGGGCCAATCTGGGAACTTTTCCACCGCAACTTATTGAGGGGCTATTGGGTAAGGGCTAGTCTAGGCGGACTGGGTCGTGGGGGTAGGCGTTGAGGATCTCGGCGCCGGACTCGGTGACCAGGGCAAGGTCTTCGATGCGGACGCCGGTGTGGCCGGGGAGGTAGATGCCCGGCTCGATGGAGAACGTCATGCCTGGCTCTACGACCTGCTCGTTGACAAGGGAAACGTCACCAGGCTCGTGGTCCTGCAGGCCGATCGAGTGGCCCAGGCGATGCGTGAAGTACTTGCCATAGCCCGCATCCTCAATTACGTCGCGCGCGGCGCGGTCCAGGTCGCGCATGCGCACGCCCGGCGCGATGAGCGCCTCGGCGGCCTCGTTGGCGCGGCGCACGATGTCATAGATGCGTGCGGTCTCCTCGTCCGGCTCGCCCCAAAAGAATGTGCGTGTCATGTCCGAGCAGTAGTTGCGATGACGCCCGCCAATGTCGAATAGCACCACGTCGCCGCGCTTGAGTACGGTGTCGTCGGGCTCGTGATGCGGGTCTCCGGCGTTGGCGCCAAAGCTCACGATGGGCGGAAAGCTAAAGCCCTCGCAGTCGTGCTTGCGGTACAGGCCGAGCATCTGGTCGGCAATTTCGCGCTCAGTCACACCCTCGTGAACGAGCTTGATGGCGTCGGCCATCACGGCGTCGTTGGCGGCCGAGGACATGCGCATGAGCTCCTGCTCTGCGGCGTCCTTGTGGGTGCGTGCGGCGGTGACGGCAAAGTCGCCTAGGAAGAACTCGCTCGCGGCGTGACGATCCATAAGGGGCATCAAAAAGCCGGAGCGCATGACGGTGTCGATACCGAGCGGTTTGGTCGGATCGATCTCGCGAACGATGGCGTCGGTCACGACGTCGGTATCGGTGTGATAGGCCACGCGGGCATTGTCGTACTTTGGCAGCTGATGCAGGGCGTTGACCAAGATCACCGGCTCGGCATCGCGCGCGAGCAGCACGCCACAAAAACGCTCGAACATATCGGCATAAAAGCCGGTCAGATAGTAAATCGACCACGGGTCGTTCACAAGCAGCTGCGCGCCGGGGTGCTGTGCCTCGAGTGCATCGAGCACGCGCGCCACACGCTGGTCATCGACATGTGCCATACATCGTCCTTTCGCTAGGTTGCCACCATGGTATCCCCAATGCCAGGGTAGTCAATTTGGGACGGGGCTATTTTAGCTGCGTCAAACATGCGGAATGATTTTTCTGGGACGGGGATTAAATAAGGCTCTGTTAGACCAGGATTGACATGCCGGCCTGCCGGCTATCTC
>CAJLUE010000015.1 GCA_905209765.1 uncultured Collinsella sp.
CATGGGATGTGGGTATCGAGCCGGGCATGCGCGTGCTCACGGTCAACGGCGAGCAGCTCACCGACATGATCGTGTGGCTCTGGGAGGCAGACGACGACACCGTCGAGCTGGAGGTATTCGACCCGCGCGACGGCACCGTCACCCCCGTCGAGCTCGACCGCTTCCCGGGCGAGGACTGGGGTTTGGAGTTCGATGGCCCCATCTTCGACGGCATGCGTACCTGCGTAAACGCCTGCGTGTTCTGCTTTATGACCATGTTGCCCAAGGGCGGCCGCTCCACGCTCTATATTCGCGACGACGACTACCGCCTGAGCTTTTTGCAGGGCAACTTCGTCACGCTCACGAACCTCACCGACGAGGACGTGCAAAACGTCATCCAACGCAACATGAGCCCTATGAACGTGTCGGTCCATGCCGTGAGCCCCGACGTCCGCCGTCGTATGATGGGCCGCAACGCCCAACGCGGCATGGACGTACTCGAGGCCATCATGGCCGCCGGCATCGAGATTCACGCGCAGATCGTGTTGTGCCCCGGCATGAACGACGGCGAGGAGCTAGAAAAGACCCTACGCTTTTGCGAGGAGCACGAGCAGATTACGAGCCTGGGCATCGTGCCGCTGGGCTTTACCAAGCACCAGAATCGCTTTACCTGGTCATACAGCGACAAGCCCGAGCTGGCGCGCGAGACCATTGCCATGATCCGTCCCTACCAGGATCGTGCCTACGAACGCTTTGGCCGCCACACCTTCCAGATGAGTGACGAGTTCTACCTGGACGCCGGCATCGATCCTCCCGAGGCGGATTTTTACGACGGCTACCCGCAGTACTACGACGGCATCGGCATGATTCGCTCGTATCTGGACGAGACCGATGACGTGCTTGCCGCCGACGCGGAGCGTCTGGCCCGCGTCCGCGAGGCAATCGCCGGGCGCAGCCAGCGCCTCCTGTGCCTCTCCGGCGCCAGCGCGCGCGACACCGTGGCGCGCTTTGTGGAGTCGCCGAATGGCCTCGACGGCACCGTCACGGCCATCAAAAACCGCTACTTTGGCGGCAACGTGGACGTGACCGGTCTCATCGTCGCCTGCGACATTCTGGAGCAGCTGCCGCAGGACCTCTCGGGGGTTATGCTCTTTGTGCCTAAGCTCATGTTCAACGCTGACGGCATGACGCTTGACGAGTATCATCGTGACGATTTACTCGCAAGCCTTACCAGTCGCGGCGCCGAGGTTCATGTGGTGTCGACCATGCCGCATGAGCTGCTCGATACCCTGGAGCATATCCTTGGCATTGTGCCTGCCGACTCTACTAATTCCACTGACCCTACCCATTAAAGGAGTGCAGATGAAACCTATCGTCGCCGTCGTCGGACGCCCTAACGTGGGCAAGTCCACGCTCGTTAACCGCCTGGCCCAGACCTCGGACGCCATCGTCCATGAGTCCCGCGGCGTCACGCGCGACCGCTCATACCACACGGCCGATTGGAACGGCCGTGAGTTCACCATCGTCGACACAGGCGGCATCGAGCCGCTTAAGAGTGATGACGTCTTTGCCACGTCCATCCGTGACCAGGCCCTCGCCGCCGCCGAGGAAGCCGCCGTCATCCTGTTTGTGGTTGATGGCCGCACCGGTGTCACCGAGGAGGACGAATCGGTCGCCCGCATGCTCAAACGCTGCGACAAGCCGGTCTTTCTGCTGGTGAACAAGCTCGATAACCCCGATCGCGAAAACGACAGCATCTGGGAGTTCTATTCGCTCGGCATCGGTGAGCCCACGCCGCTCTCGGCCCTGCATGGCCATGGCACGGGCGACCTGCTCGACGATATCGTTGCCCTGCTTCCGGAGGAAGAGGACGAGGTCGCCGATGAGTTCCCCGACGCGCTGAACGTCGCCATCATCGGCCGCCCCAATGCCGGTAAGTCGTCGCTGTTCAACCGCATCCTGGGCGCCGACCGCTCTATCGTGTCCAACATCGCCGGCACGACGCGCGACGCCATCGATACCGTCGTGGAGCGCAACGGCAAGCACTACCGCATGGTCGACACGGCGGGCATTCGCAAGAAGAGCACCGTGTACGAGAACATCGAGTACTACTCCATGGTTCGCGGCCTGCGCGCCATCGAACGCGCCGACGTGGCGCTGCTCGTCGTCGACGCCTCCGTGGGCGTTACCGAGCAGGACCAGAAGGTCATGGGCTTGGCCATCGAGCGCGGCTGCGCCATCGTGGTGCTGCTCAACAAGTGGGACCTGCTCGACGACGATCGCAAACGCGAGGCCTGCATGGAGACCATCGACCGCCGTCTGGGCGTCATGGCTCCCTGGGCCCAGTACCTGCGCATCTCGGCCCTGACCGGCCGCAGCGTCGAGAAGATCTGGGCAATGGTCGACGCCGCCGAAAAGACGCGCTCGCAAAAGATCAGCACCTCGCGCCTCAACACGTTCCTCACCGACCTGCGCGAGTTCGGCCACACCGTGGTGGACGGCAAGCGCCGCCTGCGCATGCACTACGTGACCCAGACGGGCGTCAACCCGCCGACGTTCACGTTCTTCGTCAACCACAGCGACTTGGTCAACGACACCTACCAGCGCTACGTCGAGAACCGCATGCGTTCGACCTTCGATTTTGCCGGCACGCCCATTCGACTCTTCTTTAGGAAGAAGGAGCAAAAGGATGCATAATCCGATTCTGCTGACCGCCATCTGCGCCGTGGTCTCGTTCTTTATCGGGGCGATTCCGTTTGGCCTTATCCTGGGCCGCGTGTTCAACCACACCGACATTCGCAAGGCAGGCTCCGGCAACATCGGCACCACCAACGCGCTGCGCGTGGCCGGCCCCAAGGTCGCGGCGCTCACGCTGCTGCTCGACTGCCTGAAGGGCGCCATCTGCGTCCTTATCTCCCGTCCGCTCATCGCGAGCATGGGCTATGGCTTCCCCGTGAGCATCATGGCTCCCGGTGCCGCCGGCGACTGGATGCTCGGCGTCATCTGCCTGGCAGCCGTGTGGGGCCATATCTTCTCGCCCTATCTCAACTTCCACGGCGGCAAGGGTATCGCAGTTGGTCTGGGTGTCATCCTCGCCTGGTACTGGCCCATTGGACTTTCGCTGCTGGGCATGTTTATCGTGGCCGTCGCCATCACCAAGTACGTGTCGGTGGGCTCGCTTGCCGCCGCCATCGGTCTTCCTATCGCCGCTTGCGCGGTCTTTCCGTACAGCAGCTTGGGCCTCAAGTTTTGCATGGCGATGATCGGCATCACCGTGGTGTGGGCCCATCGCTCGAATATCCAAAAGCTCATGGCCGGTAAGGAGTCCAAGCTCTCGTTTACCAAGCGCGTCACCGAACCCGACGATAAGTAGGAGAGAGTCATGAATGTTACGCTGATTGGCTCCGGCTCCTGGGGAACCGCCGTCGCCGGCCTTGCCGCCGCGCGAGCCGAGCGCGTGACCATGTGGGCCCATAGCGAGCAGACGGCCGCCGGCATCAACGGCGAGCACCGTAATCCCCGCTATCTGGTGGACTACGTGCTGCCGGAAAACGTTGTCGCCACGACGGACTTGGCTCAGGCGCTCGACGGCGCGGAGGCCATCATCTTTGCCGTGCCTTCGACGCACCTGCGCGATGTCTGCCACCAGGCGGCGCCATTCATCGCGGACGAGACGCCGGTTCTGTGCCTCACCAAGGGCATCGAGCCCGAGTCCGGCCTGCTCATGAGCGAGGTCATCGCCAGCGAGATCGGCAACGAGGCGCGCGTGGCGGCACTCTCGGGCCCCAACCATGCCGAGGAGATCTGCCGCGGCGGGCTTTCGGCCGCCGTCATCGCCAGTGAAGACCAGCAAGTGGGGGAGACCTTTAAGGAGCTGCTGCTTTCCACGGCCTTCCGCATTTACCTGTCGCAGGACATGACGGGCGTCGAGGTCTGCGGCGCCATGAAAAACGTCATCGCTATCGTGTGCGGCATCTCTGCCGGTTCCGGTGCGGGCGATAACACGCTTGCCCTTATCATGACGCGCGGCCTGGCCGAGATCAGCCGCCTGGTGCACGCCCGTGGCGGTCAGGCCATGACCTGCATGGGGCTTGCCGGCATGGGCGACCTTATCGCTACCTGCACCTCCGAGCATTCGCGCAACCGCACCTTTGGCTACGAGTTCGCTCACGGCGTGTCGCTCGACGAGTACCAGGCCCGCACGCATATGGTGGTCGAAGGTGCCGTCGCGGCCCGCAGCGTCAGCGAGCTCGCCCGTTCACTGGGCGTAGACATTCCGCTCACCTTTGCCGTGGAGCAAACGCTCTACAACGGTGTTACTTTGGATAGGGCGCTCGAGATTCTCACCGACCGCGTCCCCTCTCAAGAGTTCTACGGACTCGCCGACTAGCGCAGAAAGGCTACTACTATGGGTTCCATCAAAATCGCTCCATCCGTCCTTTCGGCCGACATGGCCAACCTCAAGGGCGAGCTCGACAAGATCGCCGGTGCCGACTACGTACACTTCGACGTCATGGACGGTCACTTTACCAGCAACCTGACCTTTGGTGTTGACATCCTTAAGGCTGTCAAGCGCTCCACCGATGTGCCGGTCGACGCGCACCTGATGGTATCGAACCCCGACGAGACGGTCGATTGGTACGCCGACGCCGGTGCCGACATGATCACCGTGCACTACGAGGCTTCCACGCACCTGCACCGCACGCTCACGCACCTGCAGCAGCGCGGCGTCAAAGCCGGCGTGGTGCTCAACCCCGCCACTCCCGTGTGCGTACTCGAGAGCATTATCGATGTCGTCGATATGGTGCTGCTGATGAGCGTGAACCCTGGCTTTGGAGGCCAGGGCTTTATCCCCGGTACCATCGCCAAACTTCACGAGCTTACGGCCATGTGCGAGCGCCACGGCGTGTCGCCCCTGATCGAGGTCGATGGCGGTATCTCCTCCATGAATATCGCCGAGGTCGTCAAGGCCGGCGCCAACGTACTCGTAGCCGGCTCCGCCGTATTTAAGTCCGAAGATCCCGCCGCCGAGGTTGCGCTGCTGCAGAAGCTGGGCAACGAGGCCGCACAGGAGGCATAAACCCTTATGACCGCAGGTCAAAACCGCATACCCGTGAATCTTGACTATGCCGCCTCGACGCCCATGCGCGCCGAGGCGCTCCTTGCGCAGCGCGAGTACGACGACAGCGAGCTTGCCGGCGTCAACCCCAACTCGCTGCACTCGCTTGGCCGCAAAGCCGCCGCACGCCTGGAAGTCGCCCGTCGCGACATCGCCCGCAGCTTTGGCGCACGCGTTCGCCCGTCCGAGATCATCCTTACCAACGGCGGCACCGAGGCCAACCAGCTGGCGCTGCTCGGTCTTGCCGAGGGCACTCGTCAGCGCGATCGCAAGCGCGATCGTGTAATCGTTTCGGCCATCGAGCACGATTCGATTCTGGACAACCTGCCGCTGCTGCGTGCTGCCGGCTTTACCGTCGACCTGGTGCAGCCCTGCCGTGCGGGCTACATTGAGCCTGCCACGCTTGTCGAGCTGCTCGACGATGACGTGGCGCTCGTGAGCATTATGGTCGCCAACAACGAGACCGGCGTGGTGCAGCCCATCTGCGAGCTGGCCGCCGCCGCTCATACCGTGGGCGCCCTGTTCCACACCGATGCCATCCAGGGCTATTTGCATATTCCGCTCGATGTCACCGAGCTGGGCGTCGATGCTATGACCGTTGCCGCGCACAAGATCGGCGGCCCTGTGGCGTCCGGCGCGCTCTACCTTAAGAACCGCACGCCGCTGCGTCCGCGCATCTTTGGCGGTGGACAGGAAGCCGGCCGTCGCGCCGGTACGCAGGATCTGCGCACGCAGCTGGCTTTTGCCGCTGCCGCCCGCACGCTGGCGCCCCACGTGGCCCAGGAGCGCGCGACGCTGCAGGCCCTGTCCGATAAGCTCTACGCAACGCTTACGGCCCATCCTCGCATTCACGCCACGATGGGCGACTACGCGCAGGCCGATCGTCTACCGGGTATGGTTTCGATCTACGTCGACGGTATGGACTCCGAGGAGCTCATCATCAAGCTCGATGCCGCCGGCTTTGAAGTGTCGGCTGGCTCGGCTTGCTCGAGCGGCAGCATGGACCCGAGCCACGTGCTCAGCGCCATGGGCATTGGTCGCGAGCAGGCGCTGGGCGCACTGCGCATCTCCTTCGATGACCGCGTGAACCCGGCCGACCTGGATGAGTTCGCCCAGACGCTGCTCTCGATCGTAGGCGCCGCATGATCGTCTCCGAGCTAGAACGTGCGCTGCTGGCGCGCTACCCCAAGGCGGACGCCGAGGGCTGGGATCATGTTGGGCTATCTGTGGGAGATCCCTCTGCCGAGATCCGCGGTGTTGCCTGCGCGCTCGACGCGACCGAGGCAAACGTACGCCGCGCTCTCGAGGCCGGTGCCAACGTGCTGCTGACGCATCATCCCATCTATATCAAGGCACCCGAGGCCTTTTGTCCGGCCGATTCCGCGCGTCCCCAGTGCAGCGCTGCGCTGTACGAGGCGGCTCGTTGCGGCGTGAACATCATCTCGCTTCACACCAACCTGGACCGCTCGCACGAAGCGCGCGTTCGCCTGAGTGAGTTGCTGGGCGTTGAGCCCATGAGCTCGCTGGAGCATGTGGACGAGCCTGAGCTCACCGGTCTGGGGGCACTCGCGACCCTCCATGACGCCTGCAACCTGCACGACCTTGCCGCCCGTGCCGCCACGGCCTTTGGAAGCGACCCGCGCGTGTGGGGCGATGCCGAGCGACCGTGCCGCACCGTCGCCATTCTGGGCGGCTCCCTCGGCGACTTTGGTGAGCTTGCCATCGCCGCCGGTGCGGATGTCATCGTGACCGGAGAAGCCGGGTACCACGTGGCACAGGACCTTGCTCTGCGCGGTCTGGGCGTCATCCTGCTCGGCCACGACCGCTCCGAGGAGCCGTTCGTGGATATCTTGATGAACTCTGCGGTTGACGCCGGGGTTGACCCCCGTCATGCGATTAAAATACTGAACCCTTGCCAATGGTGGACTGTGACAAAAGGAGAGAACTTATGAGCGCCGGCGCTACGCTACTCAAGCTGCAACAGATCGATTTGGAGCTCGCCCGCAACAAGAGCGAACTTGCCAATATGCCGGAGCTCAAGGAGCTCGCCTCAAAGCGCAAAACCTACGTTAAGCTTAAGTCGGAGATGACCAAGCTCTATGCTCAGCGCAAGGACCTGGACATTGAGCTGGACGATCTCAACACCACCGAGATCCAGACCAACAACGCCATCGAGGCAGCCAAGAAGCGTCACGTCGACGGCTCTGACTACCGCGAGGTCCAGGATTTGGAAAACGAGCTCGCCACCCTGGCCAAGCGTCTGGACAAGATCGAGCACACCCGCAAGGATGTCGTCGTCGCTCATAAGGAAGCGATCGATCGCGAGGCTCGTGCGCAGGCCATCATCGCCAAGTTCGAGGAGGGCGTAAAGGCCGACACCAAGGCCGCCCGTGCCAAGGCTACCGATCTGCAGGCTCAGATCGATGCCGCCACCAAGGAGCGCACCGCGCTTGCCGCCACGCTGCCGACTGACGTACTCACCGATTACGAGCGCCTGCTCAAGCAGTTCCGCGGCCTGGCCGTCGAGACCATCAAGGGCAACATCCCCACGGTCTGCCACACCGCGCTGCAGGCGTCGTCCATGAGCGACCTCAACCACGACGGTAGCGAGGTTACGCACTGCCCGTACTGCCACCGCCTGCTCGTGCTCCCCAGCAAGGAAGCTTAAACGATGGCGGCACCCAACAATTCAATGCAACTTGAGGGAAAAACGATCCTGCTGGGCATCACCGGCGGGATCGCCGCCTATAAGTCGTGCAATATCGTGCGCCTGCTGCAAAAGCGCGGCGCCCACGTCAAGGTCGTCATGAGCGAGCATGCCACCGAGTTTGTGGGCCCGCTCACCTTCCGCGCGCTC
This sequence comes from uncultured Collinsella sp., assembly GCA_905209765.1. Lineage (GTDB taxonomy): Bacteria > Actinomycetota > Coriobacteriia > Coriobacteriales > Coriobacteriaceae > Collinsella. The sequence goes on from CAJLUE010000015.1 coordinate 7,956, forward strand.
ACCAATGAGCCGGTCGCGGTAGGTCTGTTTGATGACCCCTCCGACCCCATCCACCACATTTCGCTCGCGCAGGAGCCCGACTTGGTGGTCGTGGCGCCCGCGACGGCCAACATCATCGCCAAGATGGCCAACGGCATCGCCGACGATCTCATCTCCACAACGCTACTCGCCACGCCGCGCCCCATTGTGATCGCGCCGGCCATGAACAATGGCATGTGGAAGGCGCCGGCCACGCAGGCCAATATGGTCACGCTGCGCGACCGCGGGGTGCACATGGTGGGTCCGGGTAGCGGATACCTTGCCTGCGGCGATGTGGACACGGGACGCATGAGCGAACCCGAGGACATCGTCGAGGCCGTCTGCGAAGTGCTCAATCCCCTGCCGCAAGACCTGGCGGGCCAGCGCATTGTCATCACTGCCGGCCCCACGCATGAGCCGATCGATCCGGTGCGCTTTATCGGCAACCGGTCTTCGGGCAAGATGGGCATCGCACTGGCAGGGGAGGCCGTACGCCGCGGCGCTGCGGTCACGCTCGTGTTGGGGCCGACGTCACTCGACGTGGGTCGCGGCGTGGAGTGCGTACGCGTGCAGACCGCCGCAGAGATGCTGCAGGCGGCGCTAGGTGCCTTTCAGACGGCCGATGCGGCCATTTGTGCGGCGGCTGTCGCCGACTACACCCCCGTATCCCCTGCGGACCACAAGCTCAAAAAGGCCAACGAGCGCTTGGATCGCATCGAACTGATCGAGACGGTGGATATCTTGGCCGAGCTTTCGCGCCAAAAGGGAGAGCGCCGTGTAATCGGATTTGCAGCCGAGACCGATAACGTCGTGGAGTACGCTAAGCGCAAACTTGCCCGCAAGGGCTGCGATGCGATCATCGCCAACGATGTCTCGCGCGCCGATTCGGGCTTTGGAACAGACACCAACAAGGCCTGGATTGTGAGCACAGCGGGTACACAGGAACTTCCCGTACTAACAAAACCCCAGCTCGCAGATACAATTTTAGACTTGCTCAAAAATAATTAAAAAAGTTCTTGCACAAGTCCAAAGTTTCGGGTTAATATACTCCCTGTTGCGAGCAAGAGCAGAGCAACAAACAAAAGCTTCGGGACGTGGCGCAGCTTGGTAGCGCACTTGACTGGGGGTCAAGGGGTCGCTGGTTCGAATCCAGTCGTCCCGACCAGAAGTTTACAGGTCAGGCACCTTGTGCCTGACCTTTTTTGTTAAGAATCAACAGATTAAGCAACGAAGAATCAACGGCTTTCTTGATCGATACTTTCGCTCAACAAATACTTGTACGTCACCCTCCAAATACGACAATTTATGACATGTTTGGAGGCTGACGTACACAAAAGCGATAGACATCCTGCCCGATACCGTCCTCCATATGTCTGGACTCTCTATGCTTACGCTGGATAGACATCGCTAGAACGGGTATAGTATCGAAAGTTTTGTCGTTTACCAGCGGGGGAGTCCTGTGGGCATCAAGAAGAAGATCAAAAAGGAGCTTATCGGCACTTCCGATTACCCGTCGAATAAGATCTTTACGATCTCCAATTTCATTACCTTTACGCGCCTGGTCCTCACGCTCGTCTTCCTGTACCTGTTTGTGACGGACAACAACCGTGTCGTCGCCATTGTCATCTATGCCATCGCGGCTTCCACCGACTGGATGGACGGCCAGATTGCCCGCATGACCAAAACGGTCTCGTGGCTCGGCAAGGTTATGGACCCCATCTGCGACCGCGCGCTGCTGTTTACCGGCGTGCTGGGCCTGGTGGTCCGCGGCGAGTTGCCCATCTGGGTCTGCGTGCTCATTATCGGCCGCGATATCTACCTGGGCATCGGCTCGCTCATCGTGCGCCATTACCACCCTCGCCCCATCGACGTCGTCTTTCCCGGCAAGATTGCCACGGCGCTGCTCATGACCGGTTTCTCGCTCATGCTGTTGGGCTTTCCCGTCGTGGACGGCTGGCATCTGCTTCCCGCCACGCTCACGGCATTCCCGGGCCTCAACGGCAGCTCGGTGCCCCTCGGCATCTTCTTTGTGTACTGCGGCGTGATGTTCTCTATGCTCACCGCTGTCATCTATTCCATTAAGGGAGGGGCGGCCATTAAACAGGCCATCGCGCATCCCGAGGACGAGGACACCGACTTTCTCAACCCCGAAATCGAAGACTGATTCATTGGGGTATGATTACGTACGGTTCATTCTTTGCGGCGTGGCCGCGTTAGATAGGGGTTGTCATGGACAACAAGGTTAACAATATGCCTCAGAACGATAAGACTGCGGACGCTACCTGCGTTTTCCGCGTTCCTTCGAGCGATGTCACCGTTCCCGACCTTATGGCCAACGTGCGCATCACCGCTCCTGTTCTGTCCATCGTCAAGGGTCCGCAGACCGGAGCTGCCTTTGAGCTCGAGGACGACGTGACCACCATCGGCCGCGATCCCGCGAACGGCATTTTCCTCAACGACATGACCGTCTCGCGCAGCCACGCACGCATTATTCGTGAGGGCCTGGGCGCCCGTATTGAGGATCTGGGCTCGCTCAACGGCACCTGGGTCGACGGCGCCATCGTCAACGGTGCTCCGCTGCACGACGGCTCTTCCGTTCAGATCGGTACGTTCACGCTCATCTACCACGAGAGCACGCCGGAGCGCATCGAAACCGGTGAGTAGGTAATGGCCGAACGCAACTATCTGAGTATCGGCCAAGTCGTCAACCTTCTTCGAGGCGCATACCCCGATCTATCGAACTCAAAAATTAGATTTCTAGAAGATGAGGGGCTCATCACCCCTCATCGTACGCCTAAGGGGTATCGCCAGTACTCCAAGGAAGACGTTGACCGTCTCGAGGTCATCCTGCACCTGCAGAAGACCCGCTACATGCCGCTCAACGTCATTAAGCAGCGCTTGGAAAACGCAACGGACCTGTCCACTTTGGCTTATGAGGTGGGCCTTCTGTCCGATGTTCCGCTTAAGACGGAGCCCAAGGAGACCAAGCAAAAGCTGCACCCCATCGAGACCATTCCCGACATGCTCGGTGTTGATATTTCGTTTATCCGCTCCCTTGCCGAGAACGATCTTATCCGCATCATCAAGAGCCCGCAGAACCGAGAGCTCGTCGATGGCCGAGATTTCCCGATTATCCGTTACTGTTCGGAGCTGTCACGCTTCCACATTGAGCCGCGCAACCTGCGTCAGTACGTATCGTCGGCAAATCGCGAGTCTTCGATGTTTGAGCAGGTGCTCGTGAGCATGCTCGGCATGGATACCTCCGATGACGAGCGCGACGCCAAGCTCGAGCGTGCTTTTAATAAGCTGCACGACCTCACCGAGGGTGTGCACACCGCGCTCCTTAAGAACCGTGTCTTTGAGTCGCTCAACGCCGTGGTCGAGGACGCTGACATCGATGCTCTCGATGAGGAGATCGCGCGTTCCGAATCCACCAAGGCTAAAAGCGATGGGGCAAGCGTCCCCGCGGTTGCCGCGCACGACGAGTCGCTTGTGCAGCCGTCCAAGGTCGTCGTTCCCTCGCATAGCTCGTCTGCTAACACGGGCAAATAACCGCCGTTCACCCGGCAATCCATGAAAGGCCACACCATGTACGACTTCGAATCTCATATCGTCGATATCCCCGACTATCCCGAGCCCGGAGTCGTCTTTAAGGACATCACGCCGCTCTTTGGCAATCCCGAGGCTCTGAAGGCCATGGTGGATGCCCTGGCCGAGCATTTTGCTGGCATGGGTATCACCAAGGTCGTCGGCCCCGAGGCCCGCGGCTTTATGGTCGGTGTGCCCGTGGCCGTCGCACTGGGCGCCGGCTTTGTTCCCGCACGTAAACCGGGTAAACTGCCGCGCAAAACGGTGAGCGAGAGCTACGAGCTCGAGTATGGAACGGATTCTATCGAGATCCACGCCGATGCTATCAGCTCTAAAGATACCGTGTTGATTCTGGACGACTTGGTCGCGACGGGCGGAACCGTCGAGGCAACAGGTAAACTGGTGCGAGATATGGGCGCAAAGCTTGTGGGCTACGGTTGCATCCTTGAGCTTGCGTTTCTCAACCCGCGCAAGAAGCTCACGCGTTCTAACGAAGACGTTGAGCTCTTTAGCCTGGTAACGGTGGACTAGCCGTTACCCTTAGATACCGGAAAGGAAGCTCCATGCGCACAGCAAACACGCACAAAAACATGGCACGCTGCGCTGCTACGGCAACCCTCGCTTGTGTTTTGGGCCTGGGCCTCGTGGCTCCGGCCTATGCCGATACCGCATCCGACCTTGCCGCTGCCCGTACTAAGCTCGAGCAGATTGGCACCCAAACCCAGCAAATTCATGAAGAACTCTCCGCACAGACGCAGGAGCTTGATCAGACTGCAGGCGAGATCACGCAAAAGCAGCAGGAGATTGCCGAGGGCCAGGCAAAGCTTTCGAGCCACGTTGCCGGTGAGTACAAGACCGGCGGTCTGAGTCTCCTTCAGGTTCTGACGGGCGTCGATGATCTGGGCGATATGCTCAACCGTCTGTTCTACTACGGCAAGGTTTCCGACAAGCAGGCCCAGACCATTCAGGAGGTCAAGGACCTTAAGCAGCAGCTCACCGATAAACAGACCGAGCAGGAGAAGAACGTCGCCGCGACGCAGAAGAAGGTCGACGAACTCAATGCCCAGCAGGCTGAGGCTCAAAGTGTCGTGAACTCCCTGGATTCACAGCTGCAGGCCGAGCTTGCTGCCGAGGCCGAGGCCAACGCTGCGCTGCAGGCCGGCATCAATGCCAGCACCGCCGAAAAGGCCACGGTGAGCAACGACACCGCCGGTACGACCGAGAACACCAACAATGGTGGCGGTACGACCAACAACGGCGGCGGCAACACGCCCGCGCCCGCGCCCGCTCCTGCTCCCTCGCCGCAGCCTTCGACGCCCGCTCCTGCTCCGACGCCTTCCGTACCGAGCCAGTCCGTTGACGGTGGTACCGTTGTTTCGCGCGCCTACAGCAAGCTTGGTTGTGCTTATTCTTGGGGCGGCATTGGACCGAACAGCTTTGACTGCTCCGGCTTTGTGAGCTACTGCCTCACCGGCCGTTATTGCCGTCTTGGCACCACGGGCACCTTTATGGGCTGGACCCGCGTGTCCGATCCCCAGCCTGGCGACGTCGTTGTTAACTCTTACCACACCGGCATCTACATTGGTAACGGCCAGATGATCCATGCTTCCGACTACAGCACGGGCGTTATCATCAGCTCCGTTGCTGCTGGCATGAACAACAATTACATTTTCGTTCGCTACTAATCCATTAATACAACGAACGAACGTGGGCCTCGCGATCTTGAGTCACGAGGCCCATTCTTTTTTGCCTCTACCGTTTGCCTTGGTATCAGAACGGCTATCTAGTATTCAAAACTAGATAGCCGTCCAATTGATGAGAAAGACGGCTATAATTATTGAGGAACAAATAGAAAGGACCCTCAATGAGCTGGGCGCTTATCTCCGATTCGAGCTGCAATCTTCGCGATTGGCGGCCAACCGCACCTCATACCACCTTTGCATTTGCACCCCTTAAGATCCGAGTAGGGGAGCGTGAGTTTGTCGATGACCTCACGCTCGACGTTCACGAGCTCAATTGCGCCGTGCAGGCGGAGTCGAGCGCTTCTTCGAGCGCCTGTCCGAGCGTGGGCGAGTGGACCGAGCTCTTTAAGATCGCCGACAAGACGATCTGCATGCCAATCTCGGAGGGTGTCTCTGGAAGCTATAATGCTGCCGCTACGGCGCGCGATATGGTACTTGCCGAGGAGCCCAATCGTCAGATTCATTTGGTTAATTCGCGGGCAGCAGGCGGCAAGATGGACCTGATCTTCTTACTGTTTGATCGCTATCTTGCAAGTAACCCGGACGTCTCCTTTGAGGACGCCTGCGCTTACTTCGATAGCTTGGAGCAGAACAGCAAGATTCTCTTTAGCCTGTGTAATTACGAGAACCTTGCAAAGGCTGGACGTATTCCTAAGGCAGCCGGCGTCATTGCCAACAAGCTCAATATCCGCATTTTGGGAACGGCGAGCGAAGCGGGCAAAATTGAACTCGTTGGGCACACGCGTGGCGCGAAAAAGATGCTCGCCAAAATTGTCGACACCATGGAGGCAGAGGGCTTTACTGGCGGGGTAGTCGTCATCGATCACGTAGAAAACGAGGAGGGCGCCCAGGCGCTTGCCGACCGCATTGTCGAGCACTGGCCCGGAACCAAGACGATTATCATGCCCTGCAACGGCCTGGATTCCTATTACGCCGAGATGCACGGCCTCATCATCGGCTACGGCATGGGTGTGGCTTCGGGCCGATAACGTACAACCAAGCAAAAACACGGGCGGGACAAAGTGACAGAAGGCTCTTTGTCCCGCCCGTGTTATACGTCAACTAGCTATTAAATCCATTGAACTTGAGGTAGCTCATCAGGTACGCCTTCGAAACGAAGGACGATACCGCACTGCGTACGAGCAGCGATTCGCGCGTAACCTGATGTGCGGTATCGGGTACGGGAGTCTGCTCGACAGAAAACGCCGCACGAATCGATGCCTCAAGTTGATCGACTACATAATCGAAAGCCGTTGGAGCGTCGTAGCTCAAGCGCTGAATATTAAAAAGTGCCTGAACCGCAGCGATGGGCAGCACCTGCTTAAAGATACAAATGGCGATGAGACGCGCAATCTGCTCACGGCCATACTGCTTTTTAACCGGAGCAGGAACGAGACCGACCTTTACGTAGTTATTGATCATCGAAGGTGTAATAACGGGCTGCTCTACACAAATCGAAAGTGGCTCCATCCACAGTTCGATGTACTCAATGACCTGGTCACGATAGAGCGTTACGTTGGGCAGCTGGTCATAGCGTGGCAGGCTCAACGCGTTGAGTTTACCCACCATATCAGACTGAATAAATGCATCCGGCAGCACCGTCGGCTGAATATCCTCTGGCTTAATGCTGACCGATGTATCGGACATCGGGATAACGTATTTAGCATGGTTCATAAGAGACCTCCGTTCGTTATCTATATTGTATTCTAGGTTATCTAGTTTTGCATACCACATAGCCGCTTAGTAAAAGTGGGTGGACAGCACATTGACGCACCGTCCAACCACTTTGTTTAAAGATAACAACCTTACATAAGATATATTATCGTACTTATCCGCGTAGGAAAGCGTATGCGCTGGTAGCCGCTATAGCTCCGTCCGAAACGGCGGTCACAACCTGGCGTAAACGCTTGGAGCGGATATCACCGGCTGCGAATAAGCCGGGCGTACGGGTGGCCATCGAATCGTCGGTAACAATGCCGCCGTCCGGAGCCAGATCGACGAGATGCTCAACCAGCTCGGCGTGTGGCTGCGTGCCCGCAAAGACAAAGATGCCAAAAGAGCCAGGCTCAAAGGACTCAGTGTGCATTTCACCAGTCGCATTGTCCTTGAACGTGATTGTGGTGGGCATCGCTTCACCAGAAAGCTCAACAATACTAGTTTGGTACCTAACTGAAATATTGTCGTTGGCAAGCACCTTATTCACAACACCCTCGGGTGCACGAAACTGATCGCGACGCAGCACGATGGTCACGCTGCTGGCGATTTCTGACAAGAACAGGGCTTCCTCGCATGCGGAATTGCCGCCTCCGATAACAAAGACTTGTTTGCCGCGAAAGAACATGCCGTCACATGTTGCGCAATATGAAACGCCACGACCGCGATACGTATCCTCGCCAACAAAACCAGCAGGACGCGGCGTGGCACCCATGCACGCAATGACGCTCTTGGCCGTTGTGTCGCCCATATCATGATGGATGGTAAATTGAGCCGCATCGGCATCGTAATCGACGCCTGTCACCATACTCCATTCAACCTGAGCCCCCAGGCCTTCAGCATGCTGTTGGAATCGCTCACCAAGTTCAACACCGCTCAGCAGCGGAATGCCAGGATAATTCTCAATCTCGTTGGACGTGGCAATCTGTCCGCCAGACATGCCCTGCTCAAGGACGGTCGTCGTCAGGTTGGCGCGCGCCGCATAAATGGCGGCAGCATAGCCCGCAGGGCCGCCGCCGATAATCGCAACATCGATTGTCTGATCGGTAGTCATGAAGAGTCCTCTCGTCGAAACGTTGTCGTTCTTTGCGCTCATACCCAAATTTACATGAACGTGACACTCATGCACTACAATGATAAATCCGTGTTACAACGTCGAAGGGGAGTTATCGATGGATCAGACGCAGACGAGCGACGACGCTCCCCTGCTCACGCACAGCACTCCCCAATCGAAGCAAACCACGCTCTTGGCTCAGCAAAAGCCTCTCGTGACCATCGTGCACGCGTCGGTCGGCTCGGGCCACAAGGCCGCCGCAAATGCGATTGCGCAGGCATTCGACCTCATCCGCGGCACCAATGGCATCCCCGAGGATGTTGAGATTGAAGTGCTCGATATCCTTGATTTTGGACGAATTAAATTCGACGGCAATAAGACCGCGGCTTCTTTTACGGGAGCCACGCGCCCCATTTACGACCTGACCTGGCGATATACGCTTACGGGACATCTTCTCTGGGGCGGCGGCACGGCATGGTCGCGAATTATGTTCCCCGCCTTCAACGAATATATTCGTAGCCGCAGGCCCATAGCCGTGGTCGCAACGCACATCACAGCAGCCAATGTTGCCGTGGGCGCCCGCGTTATTACGGGTATCGATTATCCGGTCATCTGCGTACCGACCGACTACGAAGTCGAGGGCTGGTGGCCCCACAAGGACACCGATCTATTCTGTGTTGCCAACGAATTTATGGCCGAAACCCTGCGTCCGCGCAAGGTGCCCGAGGCAAAGATTCGCATTACCGGCATTCCTATCCGCACTGGATTCGACACGGATTACAATCGCGAGGAAGAGCTAGCCAAGTTCAACCTCCCCATCGACAAGACCGTCGTGCTGGTAATGGCCGGTGCCAGCCTGCCTCAGCCTTACGTCCGCTTTCGCGCGGCGATGGACCACACGCTCCCCTTCCTGCGCAGCTTCGAAGACATGCACTTTGTCTTTTTGCCCGGCAAAGACGTGGAGTATGCCACCCGCCTGAAGACGCTCTTCGATGCCATGAAGCTCGAGAACGTCACGGTGTTGGACTATGTCGACGACATGGCGGCCCTCATGCACGGCTGCGACCTTGCAATCCTCAAATCGGGCGGACTAACGGTCACCGAGTGCCTATGCGCACATCTGCCGATGATCCTGCTGGGCAAATCGTACGGCCAGGAAAAAGCCAACACCACTATGCTCACCGGCATGGGCGCCAGCATGCACGTCACCACGGCACGAGAGCTCATCGTAACCCTACGCCACCTGCACGATCATCCCGAATCACTCAAGGCACTGCTCATCAACGGCGAAGTACTACGCCGCCCCCACGCAGCCGAAGACATCGCCGTCGCCACCATGGAACTCGTAGGCAAACCCCAAAAGCGCAAACGAGCCTTCTGCCGCTTCTACTGGGGCGGAAAACCTGCGCATATCCGCTAGCGTCTTAACGTCCGCTGCTCGGCGGAAGCCGCCCTTATATCATTCCATGCTCAAACATTCTCGCTTCGCTGCGAAACTGCGCGTGGAACGATATAAGGGCGGCTTCCGCCGAGCAGCTACGTTTACGTGCTAGCAACTATGCCAGATTCCCCACCATTAGAAGATACAAAGGTGAAACCGGAAAATTAAAATGCAGTAAGCCAATGCGGCAAGGAACTGTTCCTTTGCCGCATTGGCTTACTAGAAAAGTAAATTTTGTCTCAAGCGAGTAGCCGCCCGCCCGCCTCTCACACATATCGTTCCACGCGCAGTTTCGCAGCGAGCGAAGCGACGCGAGAATGTTTGAGCATGGAATGATATGTGTGAGAGACGGGCGGGAGGGATACGAGTGCCCCTAGGCGACGCCGCTGGAACCGAAGCCTCCTTTGCCTCGATCGGTTTCGTCTAGTTCTTGTACTTCTACGAGGTTGACCGTGGGGACTTCTTGGATGACGAGTTGGGCGATGCGGTCGCCTTTGTTGATTTGGATGTTGTTCGTGGGGTCTAGATTGATGAGGATGACTTTGAGCTCTCCTCGGTAGTGAGCGTCGATGAGACCGGGCGTGTTGACTATAGACAGGCCCTGCTTGATGGCCAGGCCGCTGCGGGGCTGGACGAAGCCGGCATAGCCGTCGGGCAGGGCGATAGCTAGGCCCGTGGAGACCAGACGACGCTCAAAGGGCTTCAGAATACAATCCTCGTTGGAGCGCAGGTCCAGGCCGGCATCCGTAGGATGGGCGTATTTGGGAAGCTCGACCGTGGGGTCGAGACGTTTAATGTTAACAGTAATGTTGGACATGAAATCACCTTAGCTTGTCGAGCTCTTGCAAAAACTCATCGACATCTTTGAAATCGCGATAGACCGAGGCAAAGCGGATGTAGGCCACTTTATCGATCTTGGCCAACCGCTTGAGAACCATATCGCCCAGCTCATGAGACGTAACGGCCGTGAGCGTACGGGAACGAAGCTCGACCTCAATATCATCAATGATCTCGTTGAGCTTTTTAGTGTCGATATCTCGCTTGATCGTGGCTCGCATCAAACCGACCAGCAGCTTATTGCGATCGAACCGTTGCTTGCTTCCGTCTGACTTAATGACCTCGATAGGGTCTTCACAACGCTCAAATGTCGTAAAGCGATAATTGCATGAGCAGCATTCGCGACGGCGCTTGATGGTGTTATTTGATTCCTGCATGCGGGAATCAACGACGCGGGTATGTGCCTTGCCGCATTTGGGACAGCGCATGGTACCTCCTCTAAAACGATTACAAGGGTACCATGCGAAGGTACTTAAATCTTAGGAACGCGCAGGAACTTTAAGATGCGAACCGGCATCGAGCGAGCCATGCTCCAGGTGATTGACGTTGCGGATCATATCAGAGGTCTCCTGTGTGGAAAGACCCTCAATCGGATGCTCCTGAGCAAGCGACCATAAGGAATCGCCAGACTGAACACGGACGGTCTCGTAGGTAACGTTGGATACCGACTCGGCATATGCCGCATGACGAGCGCTGAAGATCGAAGTAGCAAGTACAAAGAAGAGCGTAAATGCAACGGCCAGGGCGACAATCGTCGAAACTTTTAAGGCAACGGGGGCCGAAGACGTGGCGACACACTGGCTGCGGACGGGCTTGCCAGGCAGTGTTTGGAAACCAGATCGGCCGCCTTTGACAACCGTGAAAGCCGGCGCCACAGGCGTCTCGAGCTTAAGGGCAAGGTTTCCCTGGACCATATCCGTTGCGTTCATCATGTTCTCCTCTCGCGTGTTTTGCTGAGAACAGTTTTATCAAGCCACGCGGACAAAAATGTCTAGCGCGAGAACGAATGTTCGGTTATTATTATCTTCGAACAGTTGTTCCTGTCAAGCAATAACCGAACATTTGTTTGACATTGGTAGAGAGGATCCCCTGATGGCTCGCAAAATTACCAAGCGTCAGCAGCAGATTTACGACTTCATCAAGGAATATCAGCAGGAGAAGGGCTATCCGCCCAGTGTGCGCGAGATGGCATCGGCCGTAGGCCTCTCCTCCCCCAGCACGGTTCATGCTCATCTCTCTGCCCTGGAGGCTCGAGGACTGCTCAAGCGCGATGCCACCAAACCGCGCGCCCTAGAGCTCTTTGATGAGGACGGATCCTCTGTCTCGATTTCCAAATCCGATGAACCCACAGCGCCCCGCGGAACGGTCTCGCTGCCGCTCGTCGGTCGCGTCGCGGCTGGGATTCCCATTCTGGCCGAGCAAAATATCGAGGACACCTTTACCATCCCGACCGAAATCGCCACAGACCAGGGCTCCTTTATCCTTGAAGTGCACGGCAGCTCAATGATCAATGTCGGCATCTACAACGGCGACTACATTATCGTTCGCGAGCAAAAGAGCGCCATGAACGGCGAAATCGTCGTGGCCATGATCGATGGCTCGGCGACCGTCAAGACGTTCTACAAGGAGCAGGGGCGCGTGCGCCTGCAGCCCGAGAACGACACTATGGAGCCCATCTATGCGACGAACCCCGTTATTTTGGGTAAGGTTGTCGGATTAATGCGCCGGTTCTCGTAATGCAAAAACGCATCACCATATTTGATACCGTCCGCGGGTTTACGATGCTATCGATGGCAGGTTTCCACGCTTGCTACGATTTGGCCTACCTATATGGATGGAATATGCCATGGTTTACCGAAACGGTTTTCCAGGATATCTGGCGCGCTAGTATAAGCTGGGTATTTTTGTTTATCGCCGGTTGGATGTGCACGCTCTCGCGTAATAACGGTAAGCGCGCCCTCAAATACGCGGCCGCAGCCTTGATCGTATGGATGGCAACTACATTGGTATCAGTCGACGATTCGGTAAACTTTGGCATCATCTATTGCATGGCAGCATGCACCGCGGTGGTTGCACTCACCCGTCCGTTACTCCAAAAAATACCGGGCTCATGGGGCATCGCAGTGTGCCTTGTTCTTTTTGCCCTAACCTGGGGCATTCCAAAGGCGGTATACCCACTCCCCTACCTGGCATGGCTAGGATTTCCGGGCCCTGGCTTTGTTTCGGGAGATTACTATCCGCTCATTCCATTTATCTTTATGTACCTTACCGGCTTTTTTGCTGCCCAGGCGGCACAAGCATCAAGCCTCGACGCGCCAGCATGGGCATACGCCAATCCCATCCCAGCGCTCGCAGTCCTCGGTCGGCATGCCTTACCGTTCTACCTGCTTCATCAGCCTGTCATTCTAGGCGTGCTAGAGCTCATTTATTCCGTACGATAGCGCTCAAGACGCGGCGCGATTCGGGCCGGCAACTTCGCCACAATGCGAACGCCGTCCTCAAGATATTCCTCATGCAGAAGGGTTCCCTGCTCATGCACCAGCGTAATGAGGGCGCCCTCGCGATACGGGATATCAGCGGAGAGCAAGACATCGGTGGCAGCCGCCTCACGGGCAATGCGGTCGACGAGATCGTCGAGCCCCTCGCCCGTCTGGGCCGAGAACAGCACGGCCTCGGGATAGCGTCGATGGAAACTCAATCGATCGACGCTATCGAGTAGGTCAATTTTATTGAACACCGTAAGCGTCAAACGCTCGCCGGCACCGATCTCGTCAAGAACGCGATCGACTGCCTCGAGCTGGCGCTCGTAGTCCTCATCAGAGGCATCAACAACTTTAAGGATCAGGTCGGCACCAAGGACCTCGGACAGCGTGGACTTAAAGGCATCAACGAGACCATGCGGTAGCTTTTGAATAAAGCCAACGGTATCGGTAATGGTCATACCACGACCGCCGGGCAAGCGATACGAGCGCGTCGTCGGATCGAGCGTGGCAAACAATTTGTCCTGTGAAAGCACCGTAGACCCGGTCAGGCGATTGAGCAACGTCGACTTACCGGCATTGGTATAACCGGCTAAGGCAACGCGAAACGCTGGCGACTCGATACGGCTCTTTGACTGGACATCGCGGCGCTGTTCAACCTGCTTAAGCTCGCGACGAAGCGCGGCGATCTTGTTGCGAATTAAGCGCCGGTCAACCTCGAGCTGGCTTTCGCCCTGACCAAAGCGCGAACCAATGCCACCGCGTGTCTGCTCTTTAGCAAGGTGGCTCCACATACCGCGCAAGCGGGGCAACAGATACTGCAATTGGGCTAGCTGCACCTGCAGGCGACCCTCACGAGTCTGAGCGTGCAGGCCAAAGATATCGAGAATCAACGCCGTACGGTCGATAATCTTAACCGGTTCGCCCACGGCTTTCTCAAGATACGACTGCTGAGAGGGCGTTAAATCATCGTCGAAGATAACAACATCAGCATCCATACGATGCACGAGCCCGCAAAGCTCCTCAACCTTACCGGAGCCGATAAACGATTTTGGATACGGCTTAACCAGACGCTGTGACAAACGCGCCACGCACTGAGCGCCAGCCGTATGGGCAAGGCGCTCAAGCTCGTCAAGCGAACGATCGAGCGGCCAGGCGTTATCGCGCCACTCAACTCCGACAAGAACGGCACGTTCGGGCTCAGGTGCTGTGGGAACGAGGGGAAACCGAGCCATTAGGCCGCCTCGATACGATGAAGGATATCCTCAACGACCTCATCGATCGTAAACTCGTCCATATCGAACCACACGATACGGTCATCGCGTTTAAACCACGAAAGCTGACGTTTGGCATAGCGACGCGAACGCGTCTTGATGAGTTCGCGAGCCTCATCCATAGAAATCACGCCGCTAAGGGCATCGATAATCTCTTTATAGCCAATCGCCTGCATCGAAGTCAGGGCATCTTCCAGCCCCTGGTCCATAAGACCGCGAACCTCCTCAACAAGACCCTGCTCAAACATCAGATCGACGCGTAGGTTAATACGCTCGTAAAGCGCCTCACGATTACGCATCAAACCAAACCACAGAGCGTGATAATGCTCGCGCGGAACACTAAACTGCGACTTTTGCTGCGCGTAGGACACGCCATCATCGTGCATTTCGAGCGCGCGAATCACGCGACGAACATTATGGGGATGGATGACCGCAGCGGACTCGGGGTCACGCTCGGCAAGCAGCGCGTGCAGCGCTTCCTCGCCTATGCGCTCGGCAAGCTCCTGATACTCCGCGCGACGATCGTCCTCAAGCTCGCCCGAGGGAAAATCCATTTCATCCAGGGCGGCCTTGAGATACAAGCCTGTACCCCCGCAAAACACCGGTAGGCGGCCCTCGCCCAGCAAGCGCTCAACATGCACACGAGCGTCTGCCTGATACAGCGCTGCAGAATATGCAACGCCCGGTTCAACAATATCGACCAGGCGTAGCGGCGCCGTGCATTCCACGGGTGCCATTTTGGCAGTGCCGATATCCATACCTCGATAGATTTGCATCGCGTCACACGACAGCACTTCGGATGAAAGACGAGCCGCCAAACGATCTGCGACATCACTTTTGCCAACCGCGGTCGGACCGACAATCGCAACGGCGGAAAGGCCTGCCCCGGGAGAAATCATTAGCGCGGCTCGCCCACAACGGATCCGGACAGATACCAGGTCTTGGCAACGTCGACGTCAACATCGACAATCTTGCCAATCAACTGATCGATGCTGTAGCCCGCGGGAATCGGGGCATGAACGGTCTGATTCTTAGGACTCTTACCCAGCAGCACCGCGTCATTCTTTTTGCTCGTACCCTCGATAAGCGCCGGCACAACGGTGTGCAGCTCACCTTGGTTATACTCATGCGCCGTGGTCTCGATAACCTTCACCAGACGGTTGAAGCGCTCAAGAATCACCTCATGCGGCGTGGGATCGTCAATCTCGGCTGCCGGAGTACCGGCGCGCTTGGAATAGATAAACGTATAGGCCTGAGCATAACGGACGGTCTCGGCAAGCGAGAGCGTCTGCTCAAAGTCTTCCTCGGTCTCGCCGGGGAATCCCACAATAATATCGGTCGAAAGCGCGATATCGGGCATGCGATTGCGGATGCGATCGACGAGCCCCAGATAATCCTCACGCGTATAGCGACGATTCATCTCTTTAAGGATGCGCGTCGAGCCCGACTGAACTGCCAGGTGCAGTTGCGGCATGACGGCAGGCGTCTCGGCCATAGCGTCAATGGTCTCGGGCAGTAGGTCTTTGGGGTGCGAGGAAGTAAAGAAGATGCGCTCCACACCCGTATCACCCACGGCACGCAACAGATCGGCAAAGCGCGGCTTGCCAAACAGATCGCGACCATAGGAGTTGACGTTTTGACCCAAAAGCGTAACCTCACGCACGCCCTGGCGTACTAAACCGGTTACCTCGTCGACAATCTCCTCGAAAGGGCGGCTCTTTTCGCGACCGCGCACATACGGCACGATGCAATAGGTGCAGAAGTTATTACAGCCCGTCATAATGGGGACCCAGGCGTGATACTGGGTCTCACGATGCCACGGCATGCTCATAGCATCTGTGTCCTCGTGTTCATTGGTGCGGATATGACGCTTGCCGTCCAAGAACGCCTCGGCAATGAGCTCGGCAACATGCGCGATGGAATGCGTGCCAAAGATAACATTGACGTTATCGACATTTGTGAGCAGACCCTCGCCGTCGCGCTGCGCGATGCAGCCACCCACGGCGACCACGCGCTTGCCCGAGGGCGAAGGCGGGAGACTCTTACAAGAGTTGCACTGACCGTACAGACGGGTGTCAGCGGCCTCACGAACGCAGCACGTCATGAACACGACAATGTCAGCATGCTCTGGATCGAGCGCCATGAGGCAGCCATATGAGTCGAGCAGGCCACTCACGCGCTCGGAGTCGTGCTGATTCATCTGGCAGCCAAAGGTGCGGATAAAGTAGGTTTTACCGGCAAGAATATCGCGTACGGAACCCTGGTCCATGTGTATAAGTCCTAACGAGGTGGAATAGGCGGAATCAAAGAGCGCGGGCAAAGAGCAAACACGCTATGCCACAGGCTTAACGTCGTCCATCACAACGTTATCCATAGCAGCTCGATTAATCTGATGAACGTAAATAGAAAGACGGATGGCCGTGCGCGACTCCCCGTTGATGAGGATGTCGGAGAACACCGGCGCGCAGGAAATATCAAACCCGGTCGGAATCAAAAAGCCGCGTGCAATGGCCACAGCCTTAATGGCCTGGTTGACGGCACCCGCGCCGACACACTGAATATTGACGGGAACACCATCTTTGACCATGCCGGCAATGGCGCCGGCAACGGACGCGGGCGATGATTTGCTTGATACCTTCAGGCAATCCATGAAGAAACTCCTGCGTTTAAAAGTACGTTTTAACTGCAATAACTGTATCGTACCGAACGGACTCGGTAAAGATGCTATTCCTCTTTGGCAAGATCGAACGTCACAGTGATGCGATCACGCGAAACACGAATCTTGGGGTCGCCGCAAAGGTTGAGATAGTACCGCGATGCAAGATCGTTAAAGTCGCGCTCCACTGCTCGCGAGAACTGCGCCATGTCGTCCTTGGCGATACGCAGCCCGCGACGATCTTTGGCTAGATCAACCGGAGCGGACGCATGTGAGGATGAATCACGCTCGCGTAGCAGGCGGGCGGTCACACCACGAACGGGCTTAATCTGGCCCGCCAAGATACGATGCGCTGTACGCTCGGACATCTCAAGGCCCAAACCCGAACAGATACGGATAAAGTCTTCCGCATCCGAAGCAAGACCCAGACGATCGACCACGGGAAGCTCGGCTTCGTCATCGATAAACAAAAGACGAGAAGCATCGAGACGGCTGGAGGCCTGTGCATGCAGCGTCGCAGCGATCTCGGACGGAGACCCCAAGTAGACATCACAGGCGCGCAGCTCCTCGAGGGCAAACTCGCAGGCGGCGCGAATGATGTTGTGAGGGCCACGGGCACAGACATAGTGACCGTCCTCGTCCTTCACGGCCTGAGGCCAGCTGGACTGGTCGGCGCGCTCGCCGAGGCGGTCGGTTGCGACACTCACCTTAAAGACCGAGCCAAGGTCAACATCTGAAGCGACAACGCGCGCCTCGTCGGTGTTTTGCTTAATCGAGAACAATGCCATGCCTCGACCGTGAACGCCCCAACGATCCATCTTCATGCTCTCGAGCTTGGAAGTAACGCGGGCATCGAAGATGCGCTCCTGCATATCCTGCGGCACACCCGAGCCGTTATCCAGAAAGACGAGCGTACGGACGCCATCTTCCTTGGACGTGGCGAGATAGACCTTGTCGGCGCCGGCATCACGAGCGTTGCGCAGCATTTCAATGACAATATCCTCGACATGCTGAATGTCGTGCTTTGCCTGGCGCCGTTCGGCCTCCGAAACGCGGAGGCGGACATACCCCTCGCCAAGGTTCTCCTCGACGCGAAGGTTGCCCTCCCCCGACATCGACGCGATAAATGAGATGAGCTCGTTCGCGTCGCTCATATTATTTAGCGATATCGACAGCGCGGCTCTCGCGAATCACAACGACGCGCACCTGACCGGGATACTCCATCTCTTCCTCGATCTGATGGGCGATGTCATGAGCCAAGACCGTGGACTGAGCATCGGAAATCTTGTCCGGCTGAACCATGACGTGAACCTCGCGACCAGCCTGCATTGCATAGGTACGCTCGACGCCGTCATGGGAGTTGGCAATCTCCTCGAGCTTCTCCAGGCGCTTGATGTAGTTCTCGGCCGACTCGCGACGGGCACCGGGGCGAGAGGCAGAAACGGCATCGGCGGCCTGGACCAGAACATCGAGCACCGTGTTGGGGTCGACGTCGGCGTGATGGGCCTCGATAGCGTGAACGATAACGGGCTTCTCGCCATAGCGACGGGCGAGCTCGGCGCCGATAACGGCATGCGGACCCTCGACGTCATGGTCGATAGCCTTACCAAGATCGTGCAGCAGGCCGGCACGCTTGGCGGTCACAACGTCCAGGCCAAGCTCGGAAGCCATCACGCCGCACAGGTCGGAGACCTCGAGGGAATGCTGGAGCACGTTCTGACCAAACGAGGTGCGGTAGCGCAGAGCACCCAGGGTCTTAACGATCTCGGGGTGCAGATCGTGGATACCGGTATCGAAGGCAGCCTGCTCGCCAGCCTCGCGCACGCGCTGCTGAACCAAGTCGGCAGCCTTGTGATACATCTCCTCGATGCGGGCGGGGTGAATGCGGCCGTCAGCAATAAGGTTCTCAAGGGCGACGCGGGCGGTCTCGCGACGGACCGGATCGAAGCTCGAAAGCACGACGGTCTCAGGCGTATCATCGATCACGAGATTGACGCCGGAAACCTGCTCGAAGGTGCGGATGTTGCGACCCTCGCGGCCGATGATGCGACCCTTGAGGTCATCGGAAGGAATGTGCACAGAGGTAACGGTAACCTCGGCGGTGTGGTCGGCGGCGCAGCGCTGAATCGCCAGGGACAAGATCTCCTGAGCGGTCTTGTGGCACTCGGCGCGAACCTGCTGCTCGGACTCACGGATGATCGTGGCGGCCTCGTGGGTAACTTCGCCGCGAACCTTGTCGAGGAGCTCCTTGTGAGCGTCCTCGCGGGTCAGGTCGGCGATGCGCTCGAGCTCAGAGGTCTGCTTGGCGCAGAGCTCCTCAAGCTCGCGGGAGCGCTTCTCGACCTGGCCAGCCTGGCTGGACAGCTGATGCTCGCGCTTGTCGAGGGCATCGTTGCGGCGATCGAGGGACTCCTCGCGCTGCATCACGCGGTTCTCGAGCGTACGAATCTCGCTCTTACGCTGCTTGTCCTCGGCCTCGGCAGCCTGCTTGTTCTTGATGATCTCTTCTTTAGCCTCGAGCAGGGCCTCTTTTTTGAGGGTCTCGGCTTGACGCTTTGCATCACCGATTAGGGACTCAGCCTGTGCGTGTGCCGACTGAATCCTTTCGTCGGCCTCGTGAAGACTACCCTGCTTGGCGGTGCGCATGTAGGCAATGGCGGCGATGGCACCCAAAACGATGCCAACGAGCGCAGCGATGATAGGCATGCTCACTCCTTTTTATGGATTCGTTACACAACAAAGCGAACCGTCCTTGCGAACGGCTCGCGACATTTGAGTAATATGGGCGCAGCTTATGCGGGTCGGATACAGATAAACATATAAACAAACTCATCAAAGATGAGCACATATCACAAAGCAAATGACAGTGTTTATCGTACGTTGAACCGCAACAACTGTCAAATAAATGGACCCAGTACGGCGGCTAAAACGCGGCGAACGGCAAGTACGCAAAACACAGGTGTCTAAACTGCACATTCCTCACGTTCGGCATCGAGACGCGCCTTAACGGCATCGGCGGCGATGCGGTACGAAAATCCCTTGCCCATCAAAAACCGGACGAGCTTTTCGAATCCACGTGTCTCGGGAACACGACGCTTTGCGAGCAAAGCCGACGCACGAGCCAAGTCGTCCTCCACGGCAAAATAATCCTCGGGATAGCCGGGGATATCATCGAGTACGACATGGCGGCGCTTGAGCTCGGTCTCAATCTTGCGCTGTCCCCAGCCGCGTCGTTTGCGTTCCTCGATAAAGTACGAACAAAAGCGGTTCTCATCTAAAAAGCGATACTCAGTGGCACGCTCGACGGCGAATTCAATCGCGGCCGCGCGAAAACCATAGCGAGCCAGCTTGTCACGGACCTCACCCGTGGCATGGTCGCGGCGCGACAGCATCTCAGTCACCATGGTGAGCGCGCATTTACGCTCAATGAGCTGTACCGCTTCGCGAAACTCATCCCAATCGCAGGGAAGATCGGGGCGATTTTTAAGGAACAGGCGCGCGACACGAACAGGAATCCAGATGGATCGTTCAAAACCGCCCTCGAGCTCACAGTCGATATGTGCACAAGGCTTTTTTGATGCATACCCACTTGAGAACGAGGAGGCCGCCTTCTTATCGGGAAAGACGACCGTGGCCTCGGTCACCGTATACGACATGAGGGCATCCGCTACTCGTCGTCATCATCGAGCATCGCGGAGCCATCGATGGCGTAAAGCTCATCGAACTCCTCAGTTTCGGGCTGATCGGTCAGCTCGACCTCAGACGGAGCATCGTCATCGAATTCAAGGCCGCAGGCGAGGCGAACCTTATGCTCGATCTCGTCAGCACAATCAGGGTGTTCGCGCAGGAAGGCCTTGGCGGCCTCGCGACCATTACCGAGCTTGTCCTCACCGTAAGCAAACCAAGAGCCCATCTTTTTGCAGATACCGCACTCGACGGCCATGTCCAGAATTGAGCCCTCCTTAGAGATGCCCGTGCCGTACATGATGTCGAACTCGGCCGAGCGGAACGGAGCGGCCACCTTGTTCTTAACGACCTTGGCACGCACACGATTGCCGATGACCTCGTCCTTGAGCTTAATGCTGTCGATGCGGCGAATATCGATACGCAC
Organism: uncultured Collinsella sp.; assembly: GCA_905209765.1. GTDB lineage: Bacteria > Actinomycetota > Coriobacteriia > Coriobacteriales > Coriobacteriaceae > Collinsella. The sequence continues at coordinate 28,870 of CAJLUE010000015.1, forward strand.
CGACGAGAAGAACTTGAGAGCGCGGCCGCCCGTCGTAGTCTCGGGGTTGCCGAACATGACGCCGATCTTCTCGCGCAGCTGGTTAATGAAGATGCAGGTCGTTTTAGATTTGGCGAGCGAGCCGGCGAGCTTACGGAGCGCCTGGCTCATCAGACGGGCTTGAAGGCCGACCGTAGTATCGCCGATCTCGCCCTCGATCTCGGCACGCGGAGTCAAAGCGGCGACAGAGTCGACGACGATGGCGTCGATGGCGCCAGAGCGCACGAGCATGTCGACGATCTCGAGCGCCTGCTCACCCGTATCGGGCTGGGAAATGAGGACCTCATCGATGTCCACGCCGATACGCGCGGCATACGTGGGATCGAGCGCGTGCTCGGCATCGATAAATGCCACGACGCCGCCCATAGCCTGGGCCTCTGCCAAAATCTCGAGCGAAAGCGTTGTCTTACCGGAGGACTCGGGACCGTAAATCTCGACGATACGGCCGCGCGGCACGCCGCCGATGCCCAGAGCGGCATCGAGGGCCAGGGCGCCCGTGGGAATGGCCTCGACCTCGAGCTCGGGACCACCGTCGCCGTACCTCATGATGGAACCCTGGCCGAATTTCTTCTCGATCTCGGCCTTGGTGGTGGCGATCATCTCATCGCGCTCTTTACCCGTCGTGCGAGCATGAACGGTACGTACGGGACCTGAATTCTTGGCCATGAATAGCCCTCCTCTTAACAACCTGCATCGATAATAAACGAACGGCTGTTCGTGGTCAACCGTTCAGATAAATCATATGCAGCCGACCTTTCCAAAACCCAACCAAACGCCGACCAAACACTGACCAAAAACTTGACCGCAGACGAGCCAAGCAAGGCAAGACAAACATGAATACATCAACTACCTGCTCAAAGAGCAAATTCGCCAGAGGTCCCCATCTCCACAATTAAGGGGCCCGGAGGCCCCTTAAAACACGTCTATTCCATAGAATCGAGCACGTAGACAATGCGACCCAGTGCCTCAGCGACCGCATGGGCACGGACGCATGAACGATCGCCCTCATAGTGACAACGAATGGAGTCCACGACCGGCGCTCCCCCATCGGCCGAGCGATACGCCCAGCCAATATAAAAGGTACCAGCCGGATCGTCCTCGGTGCCTCCACCGGGGCCGGCATAGCCCGTCGCGCTCACGGCAATATCGCTCTGGTACAGCTCCAGCGAACCGGCAGCCATCTCGCGCGCCGTCTGATACGACACCGCGGTATAGCGGTCGAGCGTCTCCTGCTCAACGCCGAGCACGCGATGCTTAATCTCGTCGCAGTACGTCACCGCACCGCCACGAAGCACTGCCGAGGCGCCAGGGATATCGGCAATCGTCGAGGCGATCATGCCCGCTGTCAGAGATTCAGCCGTCGAAACCGTCGCACCACGAACGCTTGCACGCTCGACAATATCGCGTGCAAGATCTTCATTGTGCGCGGCAATTTGCTCAAATGATTCCGTCATGCCTACCAGGACCTAGACCGAAAAGACGATCTTACGGCAGTTCCAGAAGTACTGAGCGCCCGAGATAACGGTCAAGACAACGGCCACGGCGTACAGGAAGCGTGACACCGAGTAGATACCGAGCGTCAGCGCCACCGGGCCAAGGTGCAAGCCGGCCATCGCAAAGACGCACAGATAGCCGCAGATGGAAACCATCGTAGTCGCCGTCTTGTACTTGCCGAGCTTATCGGCGGCAACGACCACACCGGCCGCACTCGCGACCATGCGCAGGGCGCTCACCAGCAGCTCGCGGAACAGGATGATGAACACCGACCACACAGTCACCGCACCAAAGTCCAAGAACAGCAGCAGGGCCGAGAACACGAGCAACTTATCGGCAATGGGATCCAAGAACTTACCGAAGTCGGTGATCTCGTTGCGCGAACGAGCTAGGTAGCCATCAACCTTATCGGTGCACGACAGGATGACGTACAGAATAAAGGCGCCAGCGGCGAGCGGACCGTCGAAGGTGCTCCAATCCGTACCGGCAACGCTTGTGTGAGACAGCGCCGACACAATCATGAACACCGGAATAAAGACGATGCGCACGCACGTCACGATGTTGGCGGGCGTCCAAACACTCGTCAGTTCCTTATTGCTCTCGTTAGCCACGACGCTCTCCTACTCCACAACATGACCGATAAGCTCGTAGCAAAAGCTATCGGTAAACTCGACCGTCAGAATATCGCCCACAGATGCCTCGCTAGCATCCAGATGAACCGCGCCATCGGAATCGGGCGCCTGGAACCAGGCATGTCCGATGAGCTCGGCACCGTCTTCGGTCTCCTCGATACCGTCGACGATCACCTGGGCGCGTTCGCCCACATGTGCGGCAGTTGCAGCAAAACCGAGCGACTCGGCCAGGTCCATGGCCTCCTGGGCGCGCTCGAGCTTAACCTCTTCGTCAACCTGACCTTCCATCTTGGCGGCCAGGCTGCCCTCCTCCTGCGAGTAGGCAAAGACGCTCGTGTAGTCAAAGCCCACAGCGTCCATAAAGTCAATGAGATCGCGGAACTCGTCGTCGGTCTCGGTCGGGAAGCCGACCATGGCAGTGGAGCGGATCACGATACCGGGGATGCGCTCGCGCAGGTCGCGGAACAGGTCCTCGAGCTCCTGGCGCGAACCGGAGCGGCGCATGGCCTTGAGGATGCGCGCGTCGCAGTGCTGCACAGGGATATCGATATAGGGCAGCACCTCGGGAGTATCGCGAATGGTCTCGATAAGCTCGTCGGTCATGCCCTCGGGCTGCAGGTAGAGCACGCGGACCCACACGTTATGAGGACGCACCGCCTCAGCAACGGCCTGCAGCAGCTCCGCCAGATTGCGCGGCGCGCCCTCGGCGAGGTCCTCGTCGGCAAAGTCGGTACCCCAGATGCCCGTGTCCTGACCGATCAGAACGATCTCGCGCACGCCACCGGCGACCAGGTCGCGCACCTCGGAGATAATGCTCTCGGCATTGCGCGAGTGATAACGACCGCGGATATACGGGATCATGCAAAAGCTACAGAAGCGGTTGCAGCCATCAGAGATCTTGACGTAGGCGACAGCGCCCTCGACGGTGCGCTTGACCTGCGGAATATAGGCGGCAATCTCGCGCTCAACACCCAGCACGTCATCGATAACCGCCACGATGCCGTCTTCCTCGTCGGCCTTCACAAAGGCCGCGACCTCGGGCAGCTCGTCGGGTAGGTCGTCGCCGTAGCGTGACGGCACGCAGCCGCACATGACGATCGGGCAGGAACGAACGCCGTCCTGCACCTCGTTGGCAAGCTCGAGCGTTGTCTCGATGCTCTCGGACGTTGCGGAGGCAAGGAACGAGCACGTATTGACGATGGCGATATCGGCATCCTGCGGATCGAATGCCTCCTCGTAGCCTGCGGCGGTCAGCAGCGAACGCATGCGGTCGGTATCGACCTCGTTCTTGGCGCACCCGAGGGTGATATAGAGTACGGAGCCCAACGGAGTATCCATGTTGGAGAGCGGTCCTTTCGAAAGAATTAGCGGTAGTTGGTGAACTGCAGCGGCTGACCGTAGTCCTGGTCGCGCAGGAACTGGATCACGGTCTGCAGCGCATCCTTGGAAGCGGAGGAAACACGCAGTTTGTCGGCCTCAATCGTCACCTTGACCTTGAGCTTCTGATCCTTGATGTCCTTATTGATCTTCTTGGCAGTCGTCTGGTCGATACCCTCGACGATATGACCGAGCACGCGCACGGTACCGCCCGATGCAGCCTGAGGCGCATCCCAGGACACGGCCTTAAGATCGATGCCACGCTTGATGAGCTTGGAGCTCAGGACATCGATGATCTGCTTGGAGACAAAGTCGGCCGGGGCGTTGATCGTAAAGAGCTTGTCGCCCTTCGAAA
>CAJLUE010000016.1 GCA_905209765.1 uncultured Collinsella sp.
GCGAGATAGCCGGCAGGCCGGCATGTCAATCCTGGTCTAACAGAGCCTTATTTTTTAGTACTTGAAGAAGCCCTCGCCCGAGCTTTCGCCCAGCTTACCTTCGTCGAGCATTTTCTTGAGGACGGAGGCCATGGCCTTAAAGTTGTAGGGCATCATCATCTTCTTGAGCAGCGGGCTCACCAGACCCGGGACCTTCTGATACTGCATAACGATGTTGTAGGCCGTCTGGATGCCCACCGTGTCGAACACGCGGAACGGGCCCTTGGGAGCGCCGGTGCCACGCGTCCACGCGAGGTCGATGCTCTTGGGATCGCTCACGCCCGAGACGTACAGATCAAGACCCGAAAGCAGCCATGGCACCAGCATGGAATTGAGCAGGTAGCCGTTCTTTTCCTTGTTGACGGGAAGCGCCAGCATGCGAATGTCGTTGGCAAAGTCGACGAGCTCGTCAAAATAGCGCTTGTCGGTTTGGCTCTGGGCCATGACCTCGGTCATGTTGTTCTTCCAGATGGAGTTGGCAAAGTGCAGCGATAGGTACTTCTCGGGGCGGCCGGTGTACTTGGCAAAGGTACTCGGCAGCAGTGTGGAGGAGTTGGTCACGACGACGGTCTTTTGCGGCAGAACCGGGGCGAGCTTCTTGTAGAAGTCGATCTTTGCCTGAGTGTCCTCAGCCATAGACTCGATGACCAGGTCGGCGTCGGCCACGGCCTTGGCAAGATCGAGCTCCAGCTTGAGTGTGGAGTAGGCACGCTCAACGGCGGCGAGTGCCGCCTCCTTGTCGAAGGGCTGGCCGCTATCGGCGATACCGGCGCACCACTCGCCCGTACCGTCCGCCATGCCCTCGATAGCAGCGATGTACTCCTCGCGCACATGATCGATCTTGGGCTGGGTGCGGCCGATGCTGCCCTCGCTGCGCAGCCAAATCGTTACATCAAAGCCGCAGTAGGCAGCCTGAAAGGCAATCTGGCTTCCCAACACGCCGCCGCCGGCAACACAAACGGTCTTGTAGCTCATAGAACGGTCCTCTCTTACGTAATTCCATAGATGTGTATTTATTCAACCGTAAGGGGACTGCACGCTGGGGATGGGTTCTATAAACGGACGGTAATTTGCGGCGAACGGCTACACTTGTTCATTATTTCAAGGCGCCGAGGGCGATTTTTTGTGCCACCGAGACGTCGTTTGCGGAAGTATGCGGCAAATTCCGGAACCCTTGAGCACACCCCGATTTTCCGCCAATAAAACCGCAGGTACAGGGCTTGGACATATTCGGTGTGCTCGGTCTATTCAGATTTTGCCGCATACTTCCGAAATCTAAGTTCGCAAAGGGTGATAGTCGGGGCGTTTACGCAACATATGTCCAGCAAAAACGGGTGGTAGCCGGTACGGCTACCACCCGTTTGTCTTATATCCGGCTCAAAGCGGGCCGGCTACTTCTTAATGCCGCGTCCCAGGCGCTCAGCGACCGACGCCACGGCGCTCTCATCGACCGAGCCGCAGCTCACGCAGCCGTCATGGGCACGCATCTGGCCGGTGACCTCGTCCATCGCGAGCGGCGCCACCTTCTCGAGCTTAAAGCCCTTACCGGCGCGCATGTTTTCCTTGGCCACGCTGATCATGAGCTTAATGCGGTTGAGCTGGTTGACCTCGGACGCGCCGGGGTCGTAGTCCACCGCGACGATATTGCTCTCGGGGTGCTGGCGGCGCAGCTCCTTGATCACAGCCTTACCCACTACGTGGTTGGGCAGGCACGCGAAGGGCTGCGTGCAGATGATGTTGGGCGCACCGTGGTCGATCAGGTCGAGCATCTCGGCCGTGAGCAGCCAGCCTTCGCCCATGTTGTTGCACACCGAAAGCACCGTACGAGCCTTGTCCGCCATGGTGCCAATGCGCTCGGGCGCCTCGAAGCGGCGGGACTTTTCGAGCATCTCCTCCACCGGCGTGCGCATCCAGTCCACCAGCTTAATGAGCGCCTGCATGCTAGCGCGCGCCGTGGCAGAGCTTCCCAGCTCGTCTTTTTGAAGCTCGGCGTTGCTCATAGAGTACAGGAAGAAGTCGAGCAGGCCCGGCACCACGGCCTCGCAGCCCTCGCGCTCGATAACGTCGACCACGTGGTTGTTGGCTGTGGGGTGGAACTTGACCAAGATCTCGCCAACCACGCCCACGCGCGGCTTGGTACCCTCACCCACGAGCGGCATGGTGTCGAACGCGCGGATGGCCTCGCGAGCAAGCTTGGTGTAGTTATGCCTGTTGAACTTAGGCGCCAGCTTGCGGGCGCGCGCCATGTACTCCTCGTAGAGCGCGTTGGCGGCACCGGGCGTGGCCTCGTACGGGCGGCAGCGGTAGAGCATCTGCATCATCACGTCGCCAAAGAGCACCGCGTACACGGCCTGTTTGAGCAGCGCCGGCGTAATCTTAAAGCCGGGGTTGTCCTCGCCCAGCGCCACGGCCGAAAGCGAGATCACCGGGATCTCGGGGTGGCCGCTCTCGCGCAGGGCCTTGCGGATGAGCGCGATGTAGTTGGTGGCACGGCAGCCGCCGCCGGTCTGGCTGATGACCACGGCCGTCTTGGACAGGTCGTACCGACCGCTCTCGATGGCCTCCATGATCTGGCCCGTCACCAGGATCGACGGATAGCAAATGTCATTGTTCACGTAGCGCAGGCCGGCCTCAACGGCATCGTGGTCAGTCGAGGGCAGCAGCTCCAAGTTGTAGCCGGCACCACGGAACACCTCTTTGACCAGGTCAAAGTGAATCGGCGCCATCTGCGGGCACAGGATGGTGTAGCCCTCGTCGCGCATCTGCTCGGTAAAGGGCACCTTGGGCCACGCGGTCGAAGCGCTCTCGCGCTGAGCCTCAAACGTGTACTTGCGGCTCGCGAATGCGGGGGCATCCGTGGAGGGCGCCACCGGCGCGGCATCGCCCTGCTCGTAGGCCTCGCCCGCGGCCGTGGCCTCGGCCAGGCGCTCGGCCTCCTGGTCCTTGAGCGCTGCCATGAGCGAGCGAATGCGGATGCGTGCGGCGCCCAGATTGGACACCTCGTCGATCTTGAGCACGGTGTAGATCTTGCCGCTGGCCTCCAGGATCTCCTGCACCTGGTCGGTGGTCAGAGCGTCCAGGCCGCAGCCGAAAGAGTTGAGCTGGATCAGGTCCAGGTCGTTGCGCATCGTCACAAAACGGGCGACGGCGTACAGGCGGCTGTGGTACATCCACTGGTCAACGACGCGAATCGGACGCTCGGGCTTCACCAGGTGTGCAAGCGAATCCTCGGTAAAGACCGCAAAGCCAAAGCTCGAGATAAGCTCGGGCAGGGCATGGTTGATCTCGGGGTCGTTGTGGTAGGGACGACCGGCGAGTACGATGCCGTGGCCGCCGTGGTCCTCGACCCACTTGAGAGCCTCCTCGCCCATGGTCTGGATGTCCTCGTGGAAGCGCGCATCGGCCTCAAAAGCAGCGTTGACGGCGGCATCGACCTCGGAGCGCGTGATCTTGGGACCGCGCACGCGACCGCGACCGGCTTGCGCATCGGCCACACGGTCGACGGCGAGCACCTGGTACAGACGGCGCTTGAGCTCGGTCTTGTCGTGATAGGGCACAAACGGGTACAGGAACTCGATGTTCTGCTCGCGGATCTCGTCGATATTGAGCGCCAGCGCCGTGGGGTAGCTCATGACGATGGGGCAGTTATAGCAGTTGCCAGCCGTCGGATCCTCCTTGCGCTCCCAGCGCACGCACGGCATCCAAATAAAGTCGACATCGCGGTCGATGAGGTTCATCACATGGCCGTGGCTCATCTTGGCCGGATAGCACACGCTCTCGGACGGCATGGACTCGATGCCCGCCTGGTAGGTCTTCTTGCTCGACTGGTCGGACAGCTGCACGCTAAAGCCCAGGCACGTAAAGAACGCATGCCAGAAGGGGTAGTTCTCGTACATGTTGAGCGCGCGCGGGATACCCACGGTGCCGCGCGGGGCCTCGTCGGGGCTCAGCACCTCGCGGTTAAAGAGCAGCTCGTTTTTCTTTTTGAAGAGGTTGGGGGCCTCGGTCTTTTGCTTTTTGTGGCCGGCGCCCTTCTCGCAGCGGTTGCCGGTAATGAAGCGCCTGCCGCCGCCAAAGTCGTTGACGGTGAGCTGGCAGTTGTTGGAGCAACGGCCGCAGCGGACGTGCTTTTGCGTCACGGTGAGGTGCGCGATGTCCTCAGCCGAAAGGATGGTCGAGGTGCCGTCGGCGCCGGCACGATCGCGGGCGAGCAGAGCCGCACCATAGGCGCCCATGCAGCCGGCGATGTCGGGACGCACGGCGTGAACGCCGGTAAGCTGCTCAAACGCGCGCAGCGTGGCATCGGACATAAAGGTGCCACCTTGGACGATCACCTGGCTGCCGATCTCCTTGGGGTCGCGCAGCTTAATGACCTTGAACAGGGCATTCTTGATGACGGAATAGGACAGGCCGGCCGCGATGTCGCCCACCGTGGCGCCTTCCTTTTGCGCCTGCTTGACGCGCGAGTTCATAAAGACCGTGCAGCGACTTCCCAGGTCGACCGGGGCCTTGGCATGGATGGCGGCGTTGGCGAACGCGCGCACGTCCATGTTCATAGAGACGGCGAAGCTCTCGATAAAGCTACCGCAACCCGACGAGCAGGCCTCGTTGAGCATGATGTGCTCGATAACGCCGTCCTTGACGCGCAGGCACTTCATGTCCTGGCCGCCGATGTCCAGAATGAACTCGACGCCGGGCAGGAATGCCTTGGCGCCGCGCAGGTGCGCAACGGTCTCGATTTCGCCCGAGTCGGCCTTGAGGGCCTCGATGAGCAGCGCCTCGCCATAGCCCGTGGTGGTCACGTGGCCGATGGTGCAGCCCGCGGGGATGTGGTTGTAGAAATCGGCCATGATGACCTTGGCCGTGCCTAGGATGTCGCCGTTGTTGTTGCCGTACCAGGTGTGCAGCAGCTGACCGTCCTCGCCCACGAGCGCGGCCTTCATGGTGGTGGAGCCGGCATCGATGCCAATGAAGACGCGACCGGTGTAGCCGTCGAGTTTGCCCTTGGGGACGACTTCCTGGTCGTGGCGGGTTTTGAACTCAGCAAAATCCTCGTCGGTGGCAAAGAGCGGGTCCAGACGCTCGACCTCGGCACCTTGTGTGTCACCCAGGGCATCGATGGCCTCGATGAGCTGCGGGAACGTGCTGAGCTTGTTGGACTCGTGCGCCATGGCGGCGCCGCTCGCCACAAACAGGTGAGCGTTTTGGGGCACAATGCGGTGCTCCTCGTCCAGGTTGAGCGTGAGGTAGAAGCGGTGGCGCAGCTCGGAGAGGTACTGCAGCGGGCCGCCCAAGAAGGCGACGTTGCCGCGGATGGGACGGCCACATGCCAGGCCCGAGATGGTCTGGGTCACGACGGCCTGGAAGATGGAGGCAGCCACGTCCTCGGGGCGGGCGCCCTCGTTGAGCAGCGGCTGCACGTCGGTCTTGGCAAAAACGCCGCAGCGGCTGGCGATGGGATAGATGGTGGTGGCGTTGGCCGCGAGCTCGTTGAGGCCGCTCGCGTCGGTGTGCAGCAGGGTTGCCATCTGGTCGATGAACGCGCCCGTGCCGCCGGCGCAGGTGCCGTTCATGCGCTGCTCGATGCCGTTGTCAAAGTAGATGATCTTGGCGTCCTCGCCGCCCAGCTCGATGGCGACGTCGGTGGCCGGGATAAGGGTCTCGACAGCGCGCTTGCTGGCAATGACCTCTTGGACAAACTCCAGGTCGAGCCACTGAGATAGCAGCAGTCCGCCCGAGCCGGTGATGGCGCAGGTCATCTGGGCCGTCGGCAGCACGGTCGCAGCACCCTCGAACAGGTCGCGGGCGCAGGCGCGGACGTCGGTGTGGTGACGCTGGTACTTGGCGTAGACAATCTGGTTGTCGTCATTGAGCACGGCAAGCTTGACGGTGGTGGAGCCTACGTCGATGCCCAGGTGCAGGTTGCCACGAGCGTTCTCGGGGTTGAAGATCGCGCCTTCGGGGGCGTGGGCGGCAGTAGCGGCTACGGGCTCAGCGGCGGTGGCGGGCTCGCTAGCGACGGACGTCTCCCCTGCCGCGTTCTTGGCATCGGCAACTGCCTCAGCGACTTTCTCGACAGCCGCGGTCGCGGCCTTCTGCGCGGCATCCACCACGGCGGGTGCAGCTTCACGCGCGGCAGCGACCATACGGTCCTTTATGCCCTCGACGAGTTTGCTCATTGTCTCTCCTCTTAGTTGTTGGACTCGACGGGCGCGGCGGTGTCGGCCGCGTCCTCGAGCTGTAGGTTCAATAGCTTCATGCCGTATTCCGGCACGTTGATATCGATGGGTTGGCCATACAGGTCACCAGGGCGCACAAAAGCGAGCACCGTCATAATGCGCGCCATGGCCTCGGGCGATTCGGTAAGCCCACGCTCAAACCAGCGCTGAATCATGCCGACCTCGGCACTCACGACGTAGGTGACGTAGTAGTCAAAGAACGTGCCCAGCGCCAGGCCCAAAATGCCCGTCTGCGCACGCGGCACCACAGCCTCACGCGCGGTGTCGATAATCCTTTTAATGAAGGCCTGGTCGCCGCCCGGACCCAGCAGCGCACCGATTAAGTCGCGATTGGCCGCAAGATAACGCAGCAGCTCAACCGAACCAGGTGCCGGCTCGAGCTCATCGATGTTGTGATAGAGATCAGGCAGCTGAGCTGCGGTGATGAGCTCAATGCGCTCACGGATCTCGGCCAGCAAGCCGTCCTCGATTTGATTGATAAAGTCAGGAATATCGCGGTAGTGCGAATAGAACGTGCGGCGCGTAAGGCCAGCGCGCTCGGTGAGCGACGCGACATTAATGCGCGAAAGGTCGCCGCTTTCGGCAAGCTCGCTGGCAAGTGCCTGGCGAAGGGCACGCTGCGAGCGAAGGGACCGGCGATCGCATTTCTCGAGCTGGGACAAGCGTCCTCCTTGTTACTCAGCCTGTGCGCTATTGCACAGTGCGAGTATTATTGCACACCGTGTGCATCAACACGTAAAGGCAATATTTTGGATGTGACAAAGGGGCAGTCCCTTTGTCGCATTATTCGATGATGGTGCGGGAGTTCTGCTTATGCATGGTGGCGAGCATATGCTTGGGGACGGCGTGGACCATGCAACTGCCGATGGTCGCGCTCGCGGCGGCCTTGGCCGCGTCACTGCCGTTTTTGGTCGCGTAGCTGTGACGGAAACGCTTGAGCATGGCGATATCGTTGCCGCCGTCGCCGTAGACCGCGACCTCGTCCTCGGCAATACCGTAGTAACCCGCCAGCCAGGCCACACTCTCGCCCTTGTTGCACGCCACGTCCGTGATCTCGAACATCACCGGATCAAACGGCGCGTTGACCACGCGGTCCGAGCGCTCGGCAAGATACGCTTTAAGGTCGCGCTCCAGCTCGGGCGAGGTCACGCGGCAGTTGATTTTGCACACGTCATGACGCAGGATGTCACCGATCGACTGGTCGAAATACTGTTCCTCGTGATACCCGCCACGTGCACGCATGCCACGCATCACGATGCGCTTGATGGGGCTGTCCTTCTTAAAACCCGCCTGGTGCATCTCGAACGAGCCGCTCGAGAACATGCCGTCAGGCGTGGAGCAGTCGAAGCAAATGTCCGGGAACGCCTTGAGCAGCTCCTCGGTAACCTGCGGGTCGATGGTCCAGGTCTTGAGCACCTCACCATGGCTGTCACGCACGATGGATCCGTTGGAGCAGCAGGCGTCGAGTGCCAGACCTGTGAAGCCATGCTCGCCGATCGGCAGCGTCGAGCGTCCGGTCGCGGGAACCACATGCAGGCCGGCCTCGGTCAGCTCGCGAATGGCACGGCGAATGGTCCCGTCTGCCTCGTGCAGGGCATTCAACAGCGTTCCGTCTAAGTCACTCGCAAACATCTTGATCATGGGCATGCCTCTCCTTCGTCTGCACGATATTGTAGACGAGAACGGGCGCGCTCCAAGAGAAGCACGCCCGTCAGGCGAAAGATTGTCCTACACCGCGGCGGGGCCGTGTTCGCCGGTGCGGATGCGGATGACCTCCTCGACCGGCTCGACCCAAATCTTGCCGTCTCCAACGGCACCGGTGCGTGCAGCGTTACAGATGATGTCGACAATGCCGTCGACATGCTCATCGGCACAAATGAGCGTGAACTGCACCTTAGGGATCGTGTTGACAAGCAACTCGTTGCCGCGCACGTATTCCTTCCAGCCATGCTGTGCGCCGCAGCCCTGCACCTGGTTGATAGTCATACCGCGAACATCAGCAGCAAACAGCGCATCTTTGAGAACCTCAAGCTTTTCCTGGCGCACGATAGCCGTGATCTTTTTCATAATGAATTCCTCTCAATAATCAACGTATCCCTTTACATGAGATGCGGGTTTCCCAGGTGTCGCAAACCAACCTCAGAGATCAAAAAGTTCAACTGACTGGTCTTAGCAGGTTTCCCAAGTGCCGCAGATTGCCGTGAAAGAGGAGCGAAGCGTACTTAAGTACGTGAGCGACGATTGAACGGCAAGGTGCGGTGCTTGGGGAAGCTGCTAGTCAAGTCCCGAGAAGGAGGGATATGCGCTCTCGCCGTGCTGACTCGCATCCAGGCCCAGCGCCTCGTCAGCCTCGTCCACACGCAGGCTGCCATGGAACAGCGCCTTGACCACCGCGGCGATCACCAAGTCGAGCACCAGCACAAGAGCGACCGTAACCACAATGCCCAAAATCTGCGAGATGAGCAGCGACACGTCGCCCGTGTAGAGCAGGCCGCCCTTACCGGTCCACGAGAGCTCCGGCACGCAGAACAGGCCCGTGAGCACGCCGCCCAAGATGCCGCCGATACCATGGCAGCCAAACGCGTCGAGCGCATCGTCATAACCAAACTTGGTCTTGAGATGACTGATAGCCAGGTAGCAGACGGGCGACACGATCAGGCCCATGACCAGTGCCGCCCACGGCTCGACAAAGCCCGCACCCGGCGTAACCACCACAAGGCCCGCAACCAGACCGGTACTGGCGCCCACCAGCGTGGGGCGACCGGTATGCACGCGCTCGACGGCAAGCCACGAGACCATGCCCGCCGCGCTGGCCGTCACGGTGTTGAGGATGGCGAGCGCCGCCACGGCGTCGGCCTTAAACTCGCTACCGCCGTTAAAGCCAAACCAGCCAAACCAAAGCAGACCGGCGCCCAGCGCCACAAACGGCACGTTATGCGGACGGTAGCTCACCATGCCAAAGCCGCGACGACGGCCGAGCATTAAGCAGAGAATCAGGCCGGTAAGACCGGACGAAATGTGCACCACGTCGCCGCCGGCAAAGTCGAGCGCGCCGATAATGTCACCGATAAAGGAGCCATCGCCGCCCCAAACCATGTGGGCAAGCGGCGCATAGACCACAAGCAGCCAAATGCCCAGGAAGGCCGTCATGGCACCAAACTTAACGCGGCCGGCCAGGCTGCCCGTGACGATAGCGGCCGTGATCATGGCAAACGCCATCTGGAAGGCGATGTTGATGATCTGGGGGTAGACGGCACCGTCTGCGGCATTGCCCTCGGCCGCCTGCAGCACCTGGCTGAGCACCGGCAGGCACAGCAGCTGGTCGAAGCCGCCAATAAACGGGCTGGAACCGTCGCCGCCGTAGGCCAGCGACCAGCCGGCAACAATCCACAGCACACCAACCAGACCAATGGCGCCAAAGCACATGAGCATAGTGTTGATGACATTTTTGCGCCTGGACAGGCCGCCATAGAAAAACGCCAGACCCGGTGTCATTAAAAACACGAGCATGGTGCAGATGAGCATAAACGTTGTCGATCCCGTATCGTACATTCGCTCCCCCTTGGTCGCATGGACGTTGTCGGCGCCCATAATGCGGCCGAGGGGCAACTGGTGTAGACCAGATACGGCGTTGTTAAACGCTGCGTTGTCGAATGGAAACGGTGCCGCAATCTTGGAAACGGCGCGGCAACGAGCGCGAAACGAACGGGAAATGCGCGAGCAAGGGAGCCGTGGGCGCGCCCGTCCCGGCTAGCGCCGAAACAGTTCGTGGGCGCGGTCGCGGAGATTAGTTGCTCGAATGACACCTTCGTAGCGATTAATGCGCAGACGCGGGAAGGCGTTAAAGAAGCGTAGGTCGCGGCGGCTGAGTGACACGCTCGGCACCGGACGGCCCATGCGCTTGCCGGCAAGGCGACGACTGAGCGACGGACGCGACATACTCGGCGCGGCATCGGCCACGCGGCGGGCGGCAAGCGCCAGGCCGCGAGCACCATCTGCGATAAACGTCGGCATCGAAGCCTTCTCACGAAGGGCATCGAGCGTCGCGTCGCCCAGCTCGGCCAGCCAAGCGTTAACGGCACGGCTACGGATGTGCGTCTGTGCCACCGAGTCAATCGTCGAATCGGGAATACGCTCGAGCATTGAGTCCGAGGCATCGGCAAGCGACTCGTTGATGCGGTCGGCAAGGTCGGCTCGGACGCGCTCCAGCTGATCGGACAGACGCCGCCAGCTCGCCAACGAGCACGCCGCGTCGACCATCATCGCGACCGCGACGATAAAGGCGGACAGCCGCACAATCAGCACCGGCAGATGGCCAAGCAGCCCCAGCAATGCCGGCTCCACTAAACGGCAAATGCACAACGCACCCAAGCCAAACGCGCATGCCCAGTACAGACAGATGCGTCCGTGCAGGTTAAACGGCAGGTGCGAATAGTCCCAAAACCGGGCACCGGTCGTTTTCTCCAGCAGCACGCCCACGCTGTACTCAATCACGCTGCATACGAGCGCTGCAGCGACAAACTGGCTCGACGCGTCAGGAATTCCGCGCAACAGCAGCCAGCAGGCAATGCCGCCCGCGCCATAGATGGGGCAGCACGGTCCCAGCAAAAAGCCGCTGTTGGCAAAGCGCCCGTGGTTGAGCATGGCGCAGACTGTCGATTCCCATGCCCAGCCGCAGAAACCGTAGAAGGCGAACGAGAGCACCAGCGCCGAAAGCGGACAGACGGCAAGCGTCGCGCCGTCAAATGCCATGTCGATCGCGGTCCCCACCGTCTACCCTCTCCTCTTTTCGCTCGATTCGCCACTCATGCCATCGTCCGCCTCGTCCTTGCGCGGCAGGCGGCCGGCGACCGTCTCGCGCAGAGCGCACCATTTATCTGCCAGGCATACAATCCAAGCCTCACGACACGTCGGCGGCACTGGCACCAGCGGAAACATATGCCGCACGATAATATTCCGCTCGCGCGGCGTCAGCTCAAAATCTTCCTCCGCGCGTGCCAGGGCAAAAAATGGGTGGCGAAAGCCATGCAGCCGATGGCTTGGGTCGGAATCGTGCCAGTCATAGAGAAAGTAATCGTGCAGCAGAGCCCCGCGCAGCAGCGAGCCGCGGTCGACCGAGACACCGACGCGGCCCAGGCGCTCGGCAAAGGACAGACTTGCCCGCGCCACCGAGGTCACATGCGCATACACCGTCACATCGCCATGCTGAATAAACTCGCGCGTCAGGTCCAGACGGCCCGCCTGTGCCAGTTGACGGGCAGCATGGTCTACTTCGCACGCGATTTTCTCGGCACGAACGACATCGGACATGCTGCCTCCTTCCAGCGACTCACGACGACAAGCCACAGCCCGTGCGCAATCGATAAAAACATCATGGAACACATCAGTATGGCATCGGACAAAACGTTTTGCCCCACCAGTTGGCGAATTACCGCGCCGCCGTCACATATCAAACGCCAAAATGTGCGAGACTGTTTTGTGCAATTGTGCCGGCCGAGGGAGCGCCGGCGCTCGATTCGCATGGAGTAACCCACAACGATGCTGCTTACGCAAACGACAACGCCCGAGGACGTCAAGGCTCTTAATCGCGCCGAGCTCCCGCAGCTCTGCGATGAGATTCGCCACGCCATCCTCGAAAGCTCCGCCGCTGTCGGCGGACACGTTGCCCCCAACCTGGGCGTCGTTGAGCTTACGGTCGCGCTCCATCGCGTGTTTAACTCCCCTATCGACAAGATAGTCTTTGACGTTTCGCACCAGACCTACGCCCACAAGGCGCTGACTGGGCGCGCGTACACTTATATCGATTCGAAGCGCTTTGGCGAGGCCTCTGGCTTTGCCAATCCCGACGAGTCCGAACACGACCTGTTCGCCATGGGCCATACCTCCACGTCGGTGAGCCTGGGCTGCGGCCTTGCCCACGCGCGCGACCTGGCGGGCGATACGTACAACGTCATCACCATCATTGGCGACGGCTCGCTTTCGGGTGGCCTGGCGTTTGAGGGCTTCAACAATGCCGCCGAACTCGATAGCAACCTGATCATCATCGTCAACGATAACGACCAGTCCATCGCCGAAAACCACGGTGGCCTATATCGCAATCTGGCCGAGCTGCGCGCCAGCGACGGCACCTGTGAGCGCAACGTTTTCCGCGCGATGGGGCTCGACTACCGCTATCTGGACGCCGGTAACGATGTGTTGGCCCTCGTCGACGCGCTGCAGGAACTGCGCAATATCGATCACCCCATCGTGCTGCACGTCTCCACCGCCAAGGGCAAGGGCTTTGAGCCGGCCCAGAGCGACCCCGAGCGCTGGCACCACGTGGGTCCGTTTGACATGGCAACTGGGCGCAAGCTCTGCCCGGGCCATCCGAGCGAGCCTGCGCCGCGCACCTATGCCGACATTACGGGCGAGGCGCTCAGCGCCGCCATCGAGCGCGATCCGCAGGTTGTGGGCATCACGGCCGCCACGCCCTACATCATGGGCTTTACGCCCGAGCTTCGCGCTGCCGCCGGCAAACAGTTCGTCGATGTGGGCATTGCCGAGGAGCACGCCGTGACTTTTGCCACCGCGCTTGCGCGCTCGGGCGCCAAGCCAGTCTTTGGTGTGTACGGCACGTTTTTGCAGCGCGCCTACGACGAGCTGTGGCACGACCTGTGCCTCAACGACGCCCCCGCAACCATCCTGGTGTTTGGTGCGTCAATCTTTGGCACCACGTCCGAGACGCACCTCTCGTTCTTCGATATTTCCATGCTGGGCGCTCTTCCCAACATGCGCTACCTAGCGCCGGCCTGCATGGAGGAATACCTGTCCATGCTGAACTGGTCGCTCGACCATCGCGAACATCCTGTGGCGATTCGCGTGCCCGGCATTGGCCTGGTGAGCCGTCCCGACCTTGCTCCCACCGAAGACACCGACTACAGTGCCGTTCACTACAACGTGGTTCGCCAGGGTCGCGACGTAGCAGTGCTCGCACTCGGTGATTTCTTTGAGCTGGGCGAGCGCGTGGCAAACCGTTTGGCTGCCGAGTATGGTATCGAGGCCACGCTCGTCAACCCGCGCTTTGCAACCGAGCTTGACCGCGAGTTTCTCGACGGCCTTGCCGCCGAGCATCGCGTTGTCATCACCCTTGAGGACGGCATCTTGGACGGCGGCTGGGGCGAGCGCGTGGCGTGCTACCTGGCCTGCACGCCCGTGCGCACGCGCACCTTCGGCATCGCCAAGGGCTTCCCCGACCGCTACGACCCCAACGAGCTGCTCGCTCAGAACGGCATGGCGGTCGAGAACATGGCCGCCGAAGCCGTAAGGCTACTCAACGAGTAAGAAAACCTCCGCAAGGGAAGCACCCCTGCGGAGGTTTTAATTTTCGTGACGCGATTATCTCAATCTGTAACATCTAGGGCCCGAATTCTCGTCTAACTGTTACAGATCTAGATAAGACGTCTTAGTCCCAGACCTTTGTCTCAATCTGTAACAGATAGAGACCTTTTGTCCGTCCAGATGTTACAGATTGAGACATTCGAATTCCCCTGAAGAGATAATCTCGATCTGTAACAGGTAGAACCCATTTCCTCGTCTAACTGTTACAGATTGAGACAAAGCAGCAAGACAGGCCACCACATCTGCAAGAACCACCACAAAGGTGCCTGTCCCTTTTTGGTAGGTAGAATTACCCATAAGGCAAGTATGTTTCTGAGTTATTTCGTGTTGACCCATTTGAGCGCGATAGGGTATAACTCTACTCAACCGCTAGGGATTTTATTGAGAAAGGTGTTCTCCTATGAGCAAGAACCTCTCCCAGCAGGTCGTTCTCGACCGCCGCGGCTTTGTTGCCGCCACCTTCGCAACCGTCGCCGGCCTTGGTCTTGCCGGCTGCTCCGACACCAGCGCCGAGGCCGACAAGGGTTCCGCCGCCGGCTCTTCCAAGAGCTCCGATGATACCGAGGCTTCCACCACGCTCGACGCTAAGGCATTCGACAAGCTCGTCGACAACGGCCCCAAGGCCGATGACGACGCCATCGCCGCCAGTACCTGGGCCACGGCCGTCAAGGACGCCGGCGTCTTTAAGATCGGTGGCGTTCAGACCTCCACGCTCTTCTCCCTCCTCAACGAGAAAGACGGTCAAACCCGCGGCTTCGATGCCGGCATCGCGCAGCTTCTGTCCAACTACATCCTGGGCGAGAACAAGGTCGAGACCACCCAGGTGACCTCGGACACGCGCGAGTCCGTCCTGCAGAACGGCCAGGTCGACGCCGTCTTTGCCACCTACACCATCACTGACGAGCGCAAGAAGCTCGTCTCCTTTGCCGGTCCCTATTACTACACGCAGCAGGCCATCCTGGTGCTTGCCGACAACGACGACATCAAGAGCGTCGACGACCTGGCCGACAAGAACGTCGCCGTCCAGTCCGGCTCCAACGGTCCCGCCATCCTGGAGGAGCTCGCTCCCAAGGCCAGCCAGCAGGAGTTCAAGACCGACGAGGAGGCCCGCCAGGCACTCCAGCAGGGCCGCGTCGATGCCTACGTCATCGACAACAACATGCAGCAGAGCGCCCTGGTCCGCGAGCCCGGTAAGTACAAGATCGCCGGCAAGTCCTTTGGCAACAAGGAGCCCTATGGCATTGGTCTGCCGCTCGATTCCGACGGCGTCGCCTTCGTCAACGACTTCCTTAAGAAGATCGAGGACGACGGCACCTGGACTGAGCTGTGGCAGATCTGCATCGGCGACCGTACGGGCGACACCAATGTTCCCGAGCTGCCCGAGATCGGCGCCTAGGCAGCGAGCCTGGTAACGGCCGCAGCGAAACCATATGGAAACGCATGGTACGCTTTATTGCGGTAAACTGTTTCCTCACTGAGTTGTCGGGGCTTCCGTACACACGGGAGCCCCTTTCCTTATCGACGGGAGGTCCGCATGAGTCTCTCCGAGCTCTGGTCGCTCTATGGCCAGAACTATATCGACGCGCTGCTAGCAACCTGGGGCATGACGCTTGAGTCGTTTGCCATCGCCATGGTGTTGGCCGTCGCCGTCACCGTGATGCGCGTGTCGCCGCTCAAGCCGCTGCGCGTCTTTGGCGACCTGTATGTTCAGGTCTTCCGTAACATCCCCGGCATCGCGCTGCTCATCATCGTCGTCTATGCGCTGCCGCCGCTTAAGGTCGTTCTGCCCTACCGCACCTGCGTTATCGTCGCCACGGTCCTTTTGGGCTCGGCCTTTGGCTCCGAGAACTTTATGAGCGGCATCAACACCGTCGGCGTCGGCCAGGTGGAAGCCGCCCGCTCGCTGGGGATGAGCTTCAGCCTTATCCTCGCCAAGATCGTGATTCCGCAGGCGCTGCGTTCGAGCGTGCTGCCCATGACCAACCTCTTTATCGCCGTCATGCTCACCACCGCGCTCGGCAGCCAGGTGCCGCTTAAGCCGCAAGAGCTCACCGGCGTGGTGAGCTACATCAACACGCGCTCACTTGGCGGCGTCGCCGCGTTCTTTATCTCGGCGCTCGGCTACCTGGGCACGGCCTTTGTGGTGAGCCACATTGGCAACTATATCGATAAGAAGGTGAGGATCCTCCGATGAGCAAGCATTCCTCCCCTGCGCTTACCATGCGTGATGCGCTCTACGAGGCTCCCGGCCCCAAGATGCGCGTCAAGATTCGCATCGGCACCGCCATCTCATTGGTTGCCGTGGCAGCGCTCATCACCTTGGTACTGCAGCGCTTTTATGTGACCGGTCAGCTTTCGGTCCACTACTGGTACTTCTTTACGCACCTCACCACCTGGAAGTTCCTGCTTGCCGGCTTTGAGGGCACCGTTAAAGTCGCACTCACCGCCGGCGTCATTGCGCTGGCACTGGGCTTAGCCCTTATGCTCGGCCGCACCAGCGGCATCAAGCCGTTGCGACTCTTCTGCCGCGTACTCACCGATTTCTTCCGCGGCGTACCGAGCCTGCTGTTCATCTACTTCTTCTTTTTGGTTCTGCCCCAGTACAAGATCGCGCTGCCGTCGTTTTGGATGCTCACGCTTCCCGTCGCGCTCGCTGCAGCCGGCGTGCTGGCCGAGATCTTCCGCGCCGGCGTCAACGCCGTGCCGCGCGGCCAGGTCGAGGCGGCCCAGGCGCTCGGTCTCTCCAAGGCTAAAATCACCTTTAAAATCGTGTTGCCGCAGGCTATTCGGTTTATCATTCCGTCCTTGATTTCGCAGCTTGTAGTCGTAGTCAAAGACACCACCGTCGCCTACGTGGTGAGCTACCCCGACCTCATGCAAAACGCCCGCGTGCTCATTACCAACTACGACGCCCTCGTGTCGGTCTACCTGGTTATCGCGGTCATCTACATCCTCATCAACGTCGCGATTAACAAGGCCGCTGTCTACGTTTCGCACAAGACCGGCGCGACCATCATCCGCTAACGCTTTACCATTTCTAGTCATAAGGAGCCGAGCACCATGGCACAGAGCACCTCTTCCACCGGAAATCAGCCGCTGATCGAGCTCAGGCACGTCGATAAGCACTACGGCGATCTGCACGTTCTCAACGACATCAATCTCTCGGTCGACCGCGGCGAGGTCGTCGTTGTGATCGGACCCTCGGGCTCGGGCAAGTCGACCATGTGCCGAACCATCAATCGCCTGGAAACCATCGACTCGGGCGAGATCCTCATCGAGGGCGAGCCCCTGCCACAGGAAGGCAAGGATCTTGCCCGCATGCGTGCCGAGTTGGGCATGGTATTTCAGCAGTTCAACCTGTTTGCACATATGACCGTACTGCAGAACGTCATGCTGGGACCGGTCGATGTGCTGGGCGTCTCCAAGGACGAGGCCCGCGAGCGCGCCATGGACCTGCTGGGCCGCGTGGGCGTTGCCGAGCAGGCCGATAAGGTGCCCGCACAGCTCTCGGGCGGCCAGCAGCAGCGCGTAGCCATCGCCCGCTCGCTTGCCATGCAACCCAAGGCCATGCTTTTTGACGAGCCCACGAGCGCCCTTGACCCCGAAATGATCAACGAGGTGCTCGAGGTCATGGTCCGTCTGGCCCAGCAGGGCATGACGATGATCGTCATCACGCACGAGATGAACTTCGCCCGCCGCGTGGCCGACCGCGTCGTGTTTATGGCCGACGGCCAGATTGTGGAAACCGGCACACCCGACGAGTTCTTCGACCACCCCCAGACCAAGCGCGCCCAGGACTTCCTCAACTCCATTAAGGGCCACTAACCCAATTGCCACGCGGGCAAATTCATCAGTAACGTTTGTCCCGCGCCACCCCTGTGCCATGTCCACCCGGATTCGAAAGCCGCACCCATGATCGGAATCCGCACCTCATCGTCCTACACTCCGCACGTCGACGTCGATCCCGCTGACCGCCCGCTTATCCTGGTAGCACCACGCTGGGAAGAAGCGAAGCCCTATTTGAGCGAGACGCTCTCCCCCAACGAGGAGATTGCGAGCGTATTTGTCGACGCCATTCTTGCCGCCGGCGGTCTGCCGCTGCAGATGTCCATTACCGAAGACGTCGACGTTATCCGTCATTACGTGGAAATCGCTGACGGCATCGCCATTCCCGGCGGCCCGGACGTCAACCCCAAACGCTGGGGCGACGAGCGTCCTTACGACCCCACGCTGTGCTGCGAGATTCGCGACCGTTTTGAGTTTAAGCTGGTCAGCGAGGTGCTCCGTGCCAAAAAGCCGCTCTTTACCACCTGCCGCGGCACGCAACTGCTCAACGTCGCCACCGGCGGCACCCTGTGCATGGACGTGCCGAGCCTGGGCGCGCGCGAGGGCCGCACGCAGTGGCGCCATACCCACGTGCTCAACGACCCTGTGCATCCTGTCGAGGTCGTGCCGGGCTCGCTGCTGGAGCGCGCGGTTGGCGGGCACAGGCTGATCCAGACCAACTCCGCACATCACTGCTGCGTCGATCGTCTGGGTAAGAGCACGCGCTTGGTCGCCAAGGCAACCGACGGCGTTCCCGAGTGCATCGAAGTCGAAGGCCAGCCGTTCTGTCTGGGTGTGCAATGGCATCCCGAGTACACCTGGCAGACGCTCGAGACCGACTTTAACCTGTGGAAGTCGTTTGTCGAGGCGGCGGCCAAGGTAAAGCAGACCCGCTAGTTCGCGAACCGCATAACAGATAAGGGCGCCCCGCCGGCCACATGGTCCGACGGGGCGCCCTTTTGCCTATACGCGACAGGCGCGCAGCCCAAGGCTCGCAAGCTCTTATTCGGCCGTCTCGCGCAGGGCCGACATCGTAGCCGCATATTGCTGCTGCAGCGCATGCATCCCCTCGCGAGCGCCGTCAACGGCATCGGCGCCGCGCAGCGCCTCGGTCACCACGACCGCCGGCTCGTACAGATTATCGAATCCCAGGTTCTGGCTCACGCCCTTGAGCGTGTGCGCTGCCATAAACGCACCTTCGGCGTCTCCCGCCGCCATGGCGGCCTCCAGCTTGTCCATGCTCTCGTCATCCAAAAACTTGAGGGCAAAGCGGGCGAGCATTTCCTCGCCCATCAGCCGAGCGCACGCGTCATCATAATTGGCGCCGATCTTCTCATACGCCTCACGCATGGAAATCATGGATTAAAACTCCTTTGGTCAAACTAAATCGTGGGAAACGCGACAACGTCGGCGGGGCGTGCCAACGTCTCGGCAATTTGGTCTTGCACCTCAAGCAGACAATCGAGCAGCAGCGGGTTAAAGGTGCCGCACTTACCGTCCAGGATCATCTGAATTGCCTCCTTGTGCGGGATAGCGTCCTTGTACACGCGCACGCTCGTCAGAGCATCGTACACGTCGGCCACCGAAACCACCTGTGCGGCAATGGGAATTTCGTCGCCCTTAAGGCCATCGGGATAACCCTTGCCGTCCCAGCGCTCGTGATGCCAACGCGCAATCTGGTACGCATATTCCATAAGCGCATTGCCGGCGTGATGGCTACCCAGCTCAAGCAGCATGTCGGCGCCGATCGTGGTATGCGTCTTCATAATCTCGAACTCCTCGGACGTAAGGCGCCCGGGTTTGTTGAGAATCGCATCGTCAATCGACATCTTGCCGATATCGTGCAGCGCCGAAGCCAGGGCAATCGTGGAGCGCTCCTCATTGTCAAGGGAAATGGTGTCGCTACGCTGGACCAGACAGCCAAGCAGCAGCTCGGTCAGCTTTTCGATGTTCGTAACGTGCCTGCCGCTCTCGCCGTTGCGAAGCTCCATGACGCCAGCCATGATGTCGATGAGCATGCGACTGTTCTTGACACGCTCGTTGTACTGCTGGGACAGCAGGCTCGTCAGGCGGCGCTGTTTGGCGTATAGGCGGATGGTGTTGCTTACACGGCGGCGCACGACACGGGAGTCAAACGGGCGGTTGATATAGTCCGAGGCGCCCAGCTCGTACGCGCGCAGAACCATATCATCGGAATCTTCGCTCGAAATCATGATGACAGGCAGATTGTCACTAACCGATCGGCGCGACAGACCGGCCAGCACCTCAAAGCCGCTTATGCCCGGCATGACAATATCCAGCAGCACGAGCGACAACTCATCACCATAGCGGTCGACCATGTCGAGCGCCGTACGACCGTTGTCGGCCTCGAGGATGCAATACTCGTCCTTGAGCATCTCGCTGAGAATGACTCGGTTCATCTCGGAGTCATCGACAATAAGTACCAAAGGCTTTTCGCTTTGGAAGGCCTCGATGGAATCGGCATCGGTCACGACCGTACCGGCTTTTGCCTTAGCGCGGCTCAGTAACTGGACAGCGCAGCCAACGCCCTCATCGACCGTCTCGCCATGAATGCGAACGCCACCAACACATGCCGTCAAGCTCACGTACTCATGGCCCGGAATAATCGTGGAACGAACGGCATCGGACACCTGATGCAGGCGACGGGTGAAGTCATCGGAGGGAATATTGGGCATGACAACCACAAACTTGTCGCAGCCATAGCGCACAAGCTCGTCAGTCGAACGGATTCCGCTGCGCATGGCTGTCGCCACAGCACCGAGCGCAAGGTCGCCGGCATGACGGCCACACGTATCGTTGAAGACCCTAAAATCATCAAGGTCGATCATCGCAACGCCGGCATTCATGCGGGCGCTTCGGAGCTTTTCCTCGTAATACCGGCGATTATGCACGCTCGTCAGCACGTCGGTGTAGACAAGGTCCTCTTCTGCAGCCTCTTGCCCATCGATCGGACGCACCATCAGCAGGACATGAGGCTTGCCCTCGACCTTCAGAGGGCGCAGATGGGCACGGTACTCAACGCCATCGTTGAGCAGTTGCTCCGACACCTCATCGGAATCTGTCAAGGCCTCAAGACTCGACTGGCGCAGGCAAGGGCAGCGATCACCGGCGAGCAGGCAGTTAGGCTCGCTCTTAATCTGATCGGCCGACAGTAAGCGTACCACGGGGTAGGTCTTCGCGACACGGGCGACCTCGGCGGCAGCCTCCTCGTCGGTTAGATTGACCTCGTGATTATTGAGCATATGGGGCCCTTTCGATAGCTTCGCATGGTAGCGGTGGGTTCCAAATTTTACAAGGGTAACACCTTGCCGATGCAGGTAAGCACGTAAATGCTGTTACATTTTTATGAGTTGGCAGACGGCGCGATTGAAGCCGCAGACGTGAGGCTTTGAACACATTTGTTAACAATGCCGAAACGTTTGCGGATGAAGCCTGCTTTGGCTATTGCGGGTGTTAGAGCCCCAGGATGCCAAGGACAGTCTGGGCAGCCGCTCCCGGGCGATCGCGCAGGCCGTTGTGCGCGCCGGGAACCATTACGAGTGGACAGTCCAAAAGCTCAGCCGCCACCCTTGTGCCCGCCTCGCGAGGCGTGCCAATCGAGAGCTCGCCCAGGAGCACGGCGGCCACCGTTCTTGACGCGCGGACGCTATCCCAATCGGGAACGCAGGTCATAGTAATCCCGTATTCGTTTGCCATGAAGCTGCGGCCGTTGCGCAGGGCATGCTTGGCTTCTGCCTCGGTTAACTTGGGGGCCTCAGGGTCCGAATCGCCGATGGCGCCCAGGAAGGCCCGTAATGCCCTGGAGACCTTTCCCGCGGCGATCATCTCGAGCAAAACCGGGGCCGCGCCCAGACCGGCACCCTCATCCGTCACGGCGGGTTCATGCAGAATCGCACGCGAGATTATGGTGGGGTTTGCACGGAGAAGCTCCAGCGTCACCAGCGTACCGGCACTGTGCGCGAGCACGTTTGCCGGAGTGCCAATATGCTCGATAACGGCCTGCAGGTCCGCGGCCTGGACGGCGAGGTCGTAGCGTCCGTCTGCAGCGTCGCCGCTCTCGCCGCAACCGCGCCGGTCGTAGGTAATGACGCGATAGTCACAGGCGAGCTCGCGGGCGATGGCGTCAAAAAAGACGCCGTCGACGCAGGCACCGTGCACGCAAACCAAGGCGGGTGCATCGGACGATACAACCGGGCCGGCATACTCGCGGCAGGCGATCGTAGTGCCCGCATTCTCGACCGTAAAATCCATACTGTGTTCCCATCGTCAACACCACCAGGCCGTGCCGGGGTGCGGCTTGGTCAGATGGCGTCATTTTGTGTGTACATGAATGCGTCTACTGTACCCAGCTCGCACCCTTTCATGACAGGGTTTCGAAAACTCGCCCGATTGCAAGGTTTCTGCCTAAACAACAGCGCCCAAACCCGCAACCCACATGAAGGCCGATGCTATGCTTAAGCTCAACTGTCCCAAGGAGCATATGCCTATGTCTACGTTTTTAAATGCCAGCCCCATCTTTGGGCCCGTTCGCAGCCGTCGCCTGGGCCTTTCGCTCGGCGTCAACATGATGCCGGCCAGCGGCAAAATCTGCACGTTCGACTGCATTTACTGCGAAAACGGTCTCAACGCTGAGCGCCCCTGCCATGAGCCGTACAACATAGCTGCCGTGGCACTCGACGCGCTCGAGGTAAAGCTGCGCGAGATGGCAGCCGAGGGCGAGCTCCCCGATGTAATCACCTTCGCAGGCAACGGCGAGCCCACCGCCGCACCGGAGTTTCCGCAGGCCATCGCCGGCGCCGTCGCGCTGCGCGACGAGCTGGCCCCAAACACCAAGATTGCCGTGCTTTCCAATGGCACGCGCGCCGACCGTCCCCAGGTACACGATGCGCTCATGATGGTCGACGACAACATCCTCAAGCTCGATACGGTCGACCCGGCTTTTATCCAGCTGCTCGACCAGCCCGTTGGCCCCTACGATGTAGAGCACCAGATCGAAACGTTCGCGAGCTTTAACGGTCATGTCATTATCCAGACGATGTTTTTGAGCGGTGAGTACCGGGGCAAGTCTCTCGATAACACCGGCGAGGAGTACGTTGGCCCTTGGCTCTCGGCGCTCAAGCGCATTCGCCCACAGGAGGCGACCATTTACACGGTGGCGCGCGAAACACCGGTCGCCGGCCTTGCTAAAGCGGCGCCCGAGGTGCTCGACAAGATTGCTGCACGCGTGCGCGCCCTCGGCATCCCCTGCCAGGTGAGCTACTAGCAAAACCACGCAGCAGCTATCACTCGCCATCCCGCCCCATCAGTTGCGGTGATATAGTTCCTATTTGTGCTGTTAAACCGCTTAAATCGGAACTATATCACCGCAACTTTTATAGACGCGTGGGTGGGCTATACTAGCTGCGGATGAAAGGAAGTTAGCCATGTTTGACAAAGGACCTGTGCCCGGCCGCAACGACGCTTGCTGGTGCGGCAGCGGCAAAAAATATAAGAAATGCCATAGCACCTTTGATGAGCGCCTCGAGCGCTTGTGGGAAGAGGGTTGGGAGGTTCTGCCCCGCACGCTCTACAAGACGCCCGCCGATATCGAGGGCATCAAGCGCTCGGCCGCCATCAACGTGGGCGTGCTCGATTACGTAGGCGAGCACATCGCCGCGGGCATGACCACCAACCAGATCGACCAGATGATCTACGACTACACCGTCGAGCACGGCGGCACGCCGGCCGACCTCAACTACGAGGGCTACCCCAAGAGCGTATGCACCTCGATCAACGACGTGGTCTGTCACGGTATCCCCTGCGATACGGACGTGCTGCACGAGGGCGACATCATCAACGTCGACTGCTCCACGATCCTGGACGGCTACTTTAGTGATTCGAGCCGCATGTTCTGCATCGGCGAGGTCTCTGCCGAGCGCCAGCGCCTGGTCGACGTCACCCGCGCCAGCGTGGAGGCGGGCCTGGCGGCCGTCAAGCCGTGGCTACCGCTCTCCGTTATGGCCGAGGCCGTTCAAAAGACGGTCGAGGACGCCGGCTTTAGCGTGGTGCGCGAGTACGGCGGACACGGCATTGGCAAGGAGTTCCACGAGGACCCGTTTGTGGGCTTTACCACCGAGGCGCCCGATGTGGACACCATCATGGCTCCGGGCATGGTCTTTACCATCGAGCCCATGGTCAACGCCGGAGCACCCGACATCAAGATTAGCAAGGGCGACGGTTGGTGCGTGCGCACCAAGGACGGCAGTGATTCGGCCCAGTGCGAGGTACAGCTCGTGGTGACCGAGGACGGCTATGAGCTGCTGAGCTGGTAGCCGTGGATGCGCCGGATGCTGACGGGCACGCTCGTCTTGCATCCGGCGTTTTTATTTGAACGTTTTGCCTGATACAGCCTGCCAAAAAACCTGTCCCTTTTTGGCAGGCTGAGCGGAGAGGACTGCTTGTGAACATCCTGGTTTTGCTGCCCGTCAATGACCGCCATCGCGCAATTCTTGAGTCGAGCGCTCCGGGCGAGGACTTTATCTACACGAGCTCCGACGCCGCCACGCGCGAGCAGGTCGCCGATGCCGACGTGATCTTGGGCAATATAGACCCTAGCATGCTCACGGCATGCGAGCATCTCCAGCTGTTGCAATTGCAGACCGCCGGCTATGACGACTATCTTGCCGCCGGCACCGTGCCGGCCGACGCCAAACTGTCCTGCTCGGTGGGCGCCTACGGCCAGGCCGTAAGCGAGCACATGTTTGCCATGGTCCTTTCCATGATGAAGCGCCTGCCCGGCTATCACGACTTGCAGCGCGAGCATCGCTGGGAGGATTTGGGGCCGGTTACCTCGCTCAAAAATGCCAACGTGCTGGTGCTGGGCGCGGGCGACATTGGCGGCCACTTTGCCACGCTCTGCCGCAACATGGGCGCGCACGTCCGCGGCATCAAGCGCCATCCACTCGTCTACCACATTGTGTTTGAGGACATGGACGGCATGGACGCCCTACCTGAGCGCTTGGCGGAGGCCGACATCGTCGCATCCTTTATGCCGAGCACACCCGAGACCCGCGGCCTGGCGAACGCCGAATTCTTCGCCGCGATGAAGTCGGGCGCCTTCTTTGCCAACGGCGGCCGCGGCGATCTTGTAGTTGCCGACGATTTGGTTGCCGCCCTGGAGTCGGGACATCTCGCCGGCGCCGCGGTCGACGTCACCGACCCCGAGCCGCTGCCCGCGACAAGCCCGCTGTGGGATGCGCCCAACATGCTCATCACGCCGCACGTCTCCGGTTGGTTCCACCTGGCAGCCACACTCAACAACGTCGTCGACATTGCCGCGGAGAATCTGCGTCACCTGCAGGCCGGCGAGACCCTGCGCTGCTGGATCGAGCATTAGGGTTCCGCCGTTCTAACGAACGGCGGACCGGTCGACGCTGCGAGCCCGTCTGGACGGCAATCTGCCTTTCAATCGTCGGGCATGGCCAGAAGGCCAATGCCCTCCTCTTTCAAGGCACCCTGCTCGCCCAGACGGGCTCTCGCTGACTTTTGTTCAACCTATAGGGACTGGCTGGCGCGGCCCCGCCTGGGGACATTCGCTGACTTTTATTCGACCTGTGGGGTCTTCAAATTGTTAGAGCGTTGCTAAGTAATTCTTTGCGTCTTCTACGCTCATTGCTGCGACAGGCGCGTGTGAACAGAGTTTGACATCGTTGGTGACCAGTAAATCTGCTTGGGAGCGCATCGCTGCCGCAATGATTAAATCGTCTTCGTAATCGCTATGGAGATTACGCTGCTTGCTCGCCATCCATATGTCACTCAGGTCGCAGGGTACCGGCGTGGCAAGTTGCGACAACACGTCGAGGCAATCCCATGCAAGTGATGTCGCCGCCACGGCGGCATCTTGGGATAGTGAGCCATGCTCGCGCCGATACCATGCCTTATGTTCGCTTGAAATCAAATAGAACAGATCTTTGGACGATGTCGCCGCATACAGCAAATCCACCTGCGCCGTGCATGCATCGCGTAAAAACTCAATCGCCACCGAACGACCACGTCGTGAGGGAATGAAGTAATCGAGCCACACGTTGGTGTCAACCAAGATACGCCTTGGAGCCTCACTCATAGAGCCAGCTCATCTCCTCGCCATAGCGATCCGCATAGGCATTCCGTTTGAGCTCTTCGTCGTCCGATGGCTGAGCCCTGACCATATCGATTCCCGACTCACGGCAAGCGGCAGCGAACAGCTTCGACCCCTGATCCATGAGCTCGAGCTTACGTTTGGCGGCCTTTTCGCGCTCGCGCTGTTCCGCCCGGGCACGACTGGGCAGCAGGATATCCTCGAGCGCGCCGGGCCGATCAGCCAGAGATGCCGCAAGTTGCCAGAGCGCACGCACCGCTTGGCTCGGCGTCATACCGGCCCTGGAGAGAGCGGCGTCCCCACTCCTTTTAAGATCGGCATCGAGACGCACGTTGATCTGAGCGGCTGTTGTGGTCATGACCCCTCCTTAATACTTCAAAACTATCATAAAACTCTATGGTAGATACGTAAAGCATGTATAGCATTTATAAGCATTAGCCGTACTCTGTACACAAAAAGCCGCCGAGGCACACTGCACCTCGGCGGCCACATATCACAGATCTAGCTCGGTTTCACCCTTTGCATTCGCCCAGATAAAACCTGCCGAAATCAACATCCCTCTTTGGCAGGTTTTAGAGCTCCGCGCTTTCGGCTCCGTTGATATGGAGGTCGCGCTCGTAGAAGGCGGTGAGGGCGCGGATGGCGTACATCACGTCGCGTACGCCGCCGGTCTCGTAGCTTGAGTGCATGGCCAGCTGCGGCAGGCCCACGTCCACGGCATGCATGCTCGCCTGCATATTGGACAGGTTGCCGAGTGTGGAGCCTCCGGCCATATCGCTCTTGTTGGCGAAGGCCTGTGTGGGTACGTCGGCGTCATCACAGATGGCCTGGAACACCGCGCGGCTAAAGGCATCGGTGCAGTAGTGCTGGTTGGCGGCTTCCTTAATGACAATGCCGCCGTTGAGCACAACCTGATTGCGAGCATCGCACTTCTCGGCGTGGTTGGGGTGCACGGCATGCGCATTGTCGCAGCTCACAAGCATCGAGGCGGCAAGTGCGCGATGGTACGACTCGTCGTCAAAGCCCAGCGATCCGTTGATGCGGCGCAGCGCGTCGGCCAAGAACGTCGACATGGCGCCCTGCTTGGTCTCGGAGCCAACCTCCTCGTTATCAAAGCAGCAAAAGACCGAGATGTCATGCGCATTCTCGGCACCCAAAAATGCCTGCAGCGAGGTATAGGCGCAGGCCAGGTCGTCAAGCTTGGGCGTCGAGATAAACTCGTCGGCCCAGCCCCAAATGCGCGCATCCTGACGATTGACCAGGAACAGGTCGCGACCCAGAATCTGCTCGGGCTCAACGTCCAGTTCGTCAGCGATCAGTGCGTCAAAATCTCCCTGTTTAAGCTCGCCGGCGCTGATGAGCGGGCACAGGTCGACGGCTCGGTTGGGAGCAAAGCCCTCGTTAACACCGCGGTTCATATGGATAGCAAGACTCGGAATGATAGCGACCTCGCGCTCGGTGGCAAGCAGGCGGCTCTCAATACGGTCGCCCTCGCGCACCAGCACGCGGCCCGCGAGCGCCAGCGGGCGATCGAACCAGGTGTAGTCGATCATGCCGCCGTAGGCCTCGATGTTCAGACGCAGCGTCTCGCCCGCACCGTCAAGTTCGGGCACGGCCTTGACCTTAAACGTCGGAGAATCGCTGTGCGACGCCGTGAGCTGAAAATGATAGTCACCGGCAACACCGTCCTCGCCCCACGTCGCGGCCAGGTCCTCGCCCACCTTAAAGGCAACAACGCTCGAGGTGTTGCGCTGCGTGTAATAACGCCCGCCCGGCTCGATGTCCCACGCCGCATTCTCGGGCAGGTAGGTAAAGCCCGCCTCGTCGAGCTCGGCCATAATGGTCGCCGCCGTATGGAACATGCTGGGGCATGCCTCGATAAAGTCGATAAGGTCGTTGGCGGCCTCGATATCATCGGCCGTCACATGCGCGCGCTCGGGCGTTTCCTGATCCGTCATGCTCTCCCCTTTCGCTGGGTTGATGGTCCCCTCCAGCATACCCCGCCACGCCAGCGCCGCACTCTTCATTCCGTGCTTAATTCCGCGCCACTCACCAAGTTGAGCCATCATGCCCGCGCTCCTTTTGCGACAATTGCGCTAACAGGACGAGAGGAGCCGTCATGAAGCCACGTAACATTGCCATCACCTGCGGTGTCGCGGGAGTCGCCGTCGGCCTTGCCGCTGCCACCGGTATCGTTTATCACAAGCAAATCAAGTCCGCCGCGTCGCTCAAACGCTTGACCGGCTACGCGGATGGCTATGACCTGTACGCAATCGACATCGCCTACGACTACGATCTCGATCGCATCATCGCCGCTGGCGTGCGCGACGACCAGGCCTACATCGATGCCGTGGTGGCGCAGGTGCTGCCCGGTGTGCCGGCACATGTCCAGGCGCCCCAGTTTGCCTGCAGCGCTTTTGTCGCCGTAGATGCCGAAGGCCGCGTGCGCACCGGTCGCAATTACGACTTTAAGGACGACACCTCGGCGCTGCTGGTGCGCAATCACCCACGCGGCGGCTATGCTTCCATCGGGCTTGCCGCCCTTAACAACCTGGGCGATAACACTCCACTTGACTCCGTCGCCGGACGCGCCGCGGCACTCATGGGCCCGTTTGCCCAGCTCGACGGTGTTAACGAATGCGGCGTGTCCATTGCCGTACTCACCCTGGATTCCAAGCCCTGTGACCAGGACACGCAACGGCCCGTCATCAACACCTCGCTCGCCATCCGTCTGGTGCTCGACCGTGCCGCCACCACGCAAGAAGCTGTCGACCTGCTTTTCGCCTACGACATGCACGCCATGGCAGGACGCGATTACCACTTCTTTATCAACGACGCCGCCGGTGACGCGCACGTAGTAGAGTGGGATCCGCGCGATCCGGACCGCGCTTTCAAAGCGACTCCCGTACGCCAGGTTACGAACTTCTACGCCTGCTATGGCGACGAAGTGCTGCCCAACCAAAAGAATGGCGAGCTGGGCCATGGCAAAGAGCGCGCCGTCGCGATCGCCGATGTCCTTGACGCCCATGTCGGTGCCCAGGACGAAACGATTGTCTGGGAAGCCCTGCGCGCCGCAGCGCAAGAACCCAATCCGGAAGACATCACCAGCAATACGCAATGGTCGGTCGTCTTTGACAATACCGAACCCGCCGCCGCTATTACGCTGCGCCGCCACTGGGGCGACGTCGACGCCTTCGCACTGTAAGGAGCCAGACCCGTCGGCCTTACGCTCGCCTGACGTTGTTTACATTTCCATACGCTTGAGCTAACACGTTTTACCCCCGTATCAACAGTGTGCGGGGGTAAACTTATGCGCATGTTATAACTTGCCCGGAAGGATTCATCATGCTTAGGATCGGTCTTCTTACCAGTGGCGGCGACTGCCAGGCACTCAACGCCACCATGCGCGGCATCGTCAAAACGCTTATGACCAATAGCGAAGAATCTATCGAGATCTATGGTTTTGAGGATGGCTACCAGGGCCTTATCTACAGCAGATTCCGTGTCATGACGCCCGCCGATTTTAGCGGCATCCTCACCCGCGGCGGCACCATCCTGGGCACGAGCCGCACGCCGTTCAAGCGCTTGGACATTCCCGAAGCCGATGGCGTCGAGAAGGTGCCCGCGATGGTCCACACCTATCACAAGCTGCAGCTCGACTGCCTGTTTATGCTGGGCGGCAACGGATCCACCAAGACCGCCAACCGCCTGCGCGAAGAGGGCCTCAACGTTATCGCCCTACCCAAAACCATCGATAACGACACCTGGGGCACCGAGTTGACGTTTGGCTTTACGAGCGCCATCGACGTCGCTACCAAGTGCATCGACGACATCCACACCACCGCGTCGAGTCACGGGCGCGTGTTCGTTATCGAGATCATGGGCCACAAGGTTGGCTGGATCCCGCTGTATGCCGGCGTCGCGGGCGGCGCAGATGTCATCTTGATTCCCGAGATTCCCTACGACATGGATAACGTCATCAAGACCATTGAGCATCGCATGGAGACCGGCAGCCGCTTTACCATCGTGGCCGTCGCCGAGGGCGCCATCTCCAAAGAGGACGCGGCACTGTCCAAGAAGGAGTACAAGAAGAAGCTCGCCGAGCGCACGAGCCCGTCAATCGTGTACGACATCGCCAAGGAGATCGAAGCCAAGACCGGTCGCGAGACCCGCGTCGCCATCCCCGGTCACACGCAGCGCGGTGGCCAGCCCGACGCTCAGGACCGCATCTTTGCGACCCAGTGCGGCGTCGAGGCCGCGCTTGGCTGCCTGCGTGGCGAGTTTGGCTACATGATTGCCCTGCGCGACGGCAAAATGTGCCACATGCCGCTCGAGGATGTCGCCGGCAAGCTCAAGTTTGTCGACCCCCAGAGTGATCTGGTGCGCGAGGCCAAGGCGTTGGGCATCAGCTTCGGCGACGAATAGCCTCGGCTGGAACCGCCCCCATCGGAGCTCCCAGGGCTTACCTCCCAAATCGTCCTCGGACATGTCAGGACCCCGCCGTGCGCTTCGCGCGGCGGGGTCCTTCCGTCCTGCGGAAAGATTTGGGAGGTAAGCCCTGGGGCCTCCTGCGGTAACTAGGGAGGCCGAGGCTATTCGCCTTCTTGCTGCGGGTGCCTGACCTGAAATTCAGTTGCGGTGAAATAGTTCCTGCTTAGCCCGCAAATGGCTGAATTTAGGAACTATTCCACCGCAATTTACTGAGTGGGAGCTCTTGGCTGCTACTTGCATTGACATTTGTCCTAAAATGGCTGGTCGTTAGGGGTTGCTACCGGTAGTTGCGGTAGGGTTTGAGCAGATTCTAACTAGAAATGGTGGTCGCTACCGGTTGTTCTCGGCATACTCGGCTCATTCGATTCGACCATCAAACGAAAGGAACCACCATGGATCTTGCGATGGCACAGCGCCTCGTCGATCGCCGTAAAGCTGCCGGGCTTTCTCAGGAGGCGCTTGCTGCCCAGCTGGGCGTAAGCCGCCAGGCTGTTAGTAAATGGGAGCGCAGCGAGTCCTCACCCGATACCGATAACCTCATTGCGCTCGCCGCGCTGTATGGCGTGTCGTTGGACAAGCTGCTATATGGGGAGGCGGCCAACGATGCCGACGGCCCGGAGGACGGTAGCGCCGACACCGAGACGGCGGATGTGGCTGACGAGGCTGAGGATTCTGCCGAGCACGCCGATTGCGGTGACAAACCACTTGTCGATATTTCCCTCGCGCGCGGTATCCACGTCATTGATCCCAATAAAGGCGAGGAAGTCCATGTTGGTTGGAGCGGCATCCATGTGACCAACGAGCGCAAGGGCGAAGAGGTGCATGTGGGGCCGGGCGGCGTGCATATCGATACGCTTGAGGACGATGGACATAGCGTGCGTACCAATGGCGACGGCACCGTCACCATCGACGGCGAGACGTTTTCCAGCTGGAAGGAGGCACACGACAAGCTCGACCATCATGGCAAGCATTTCCACACCAAGGTCGGACGTGCATGGAACAAATTCCCCTTCCCCGCACTTGTCACTCTCGCCTATCTGGTGCTCGGCATTGTCTACGGCACATGGGGCATGGGGCTTTTCCTCGTCTTTTTGGTTCCCGTCTACTACGCGATTGGTGACTTTATCGATCGACGCCATTTGTCAAAGCTCACTGAATGCGTCTATCCAGCAGCCGCCATCGCTTGGTTCCTCTACATGTGGCTCTGTTTGGGACAGCCCCATCCTGCATGGATCATCCTCATCACGATTCCCATCGTAAAGGCGCTCATGCGCTGGTGTCGCAAACAATGGAAGTGCCGCAAACAGGCCTAAACCGCCCCAACCAGCCAGCGCCACTCATCCGACACCGCCCGCCCCTTCCAAGTTGCGGTGATATAGGAACTGTTTTGAGGCTCCAAAGCGCCGAACAGTCCCTATATCACCGCAACTTACAAACAACTGGGCCAGTTCCGGCACGGAGATTAGCATTGAGCTGACCACGCGCCAAGAAAAGGGTCTATTTACTACGTTTAACTCGAGAGAGCCGACCATACCTGCCTTTTTTGAAAATCGACAGGCCTTTTACCTGCGGTTTTATTTTTCGTTTTCCTGGCATGATTGAGAGTATCCAATTAAACGTAGTAGATAGGCCCGTTTTGTGGCATACGACCCATTCAAGCCCAATCTCGAAGGCTAAAGAGAGCCTCTCATCCACGCCTGCGAGCAGAAGATAGCAAAGCATATCAAAGCAACAAACGCCGGATCGCCCGTAGGTGTCCGGCGTTTGCCCAGATAAAACCTGCCAAAATAAACCTGTCCCTTTTTGGCAGGTTACTCGGCGCTTTTGAGGGCGCCGACCATGTCGATCTTGTTGAGGGTACGATTGG
>CAJLUE010000017.1 GCA_905209765.1 uncultured Collinsella sp.
AGAATGGTTCCATCGTGGACGCGTTCGCGGAAGGCAAATTCTCGGTTGCAATCTCAACCAGAAACCACCAGCCAAACGTCGCTGGCGGCCACATCTACATCAGCGACTCCGTTGTTAAGGCTATAGCCCGCTATGTCGAGACCGGTGGCGATGGCCCCGATCACTACAGCAACGACCAAAGCGGCGTGGCCATCCCTGAGCCTAGGGGTCTGAACATCGGCATCTTCGCCCAGACCTACGAGGGCATCACGCCCGCGAGTATCTCGATCGTCCGCAGCAAGCTCACGGCCGAGGGAGACACGGCGGCAATCTTCGCTCTTGCCATAAGCGAGGATGGCAAGGCGATCGGCACCATCGAAATCAAAGGCGCTCCCATCCAGACGCCCGCAGGCGGCAAGATCATTAACTATTACAACGAGGAAGAGTACGGCCCCAGCATCTCCTACGAGACGGGTCAAACCATCGGCACGGGCGACGCCACGATCGACTCCCCCTATGACGCCGCTGTCGCCAAGAGCACGGTCATCGTGCCTCCCGAGGAGACCAAACCCGAGGAGAAGCCCGGCGAGACCAAGCCCGAGGGTTCCAAGTCCGAGGGCACGAAGACGACCAAGACCGTTGCAGTTGCAGCCACGGGAGCCAAGACCACCGGCAAGCTCGCGGCAACCGGCGACGCCTCGAACGCAACCATCGTGGCAGCCGCCCTTGCAGGAACAGCCGCCATCGCCGCGGGCGCCGTGGTGAGCCGCAAGCGCTCGTAAACACTTTTTCGCACGGGACGGGTGGATCGCGGCCCTTGCCTTCCTCGTCTACTTCTTCGTAGCGTAAGGGCAAGGCTGCAAAAGCTGAACAATAAAGCGCGGAGTCGCCATGCGGCCCCGCGCTTTTCTTTTAGCGCCGGTCCCTGCGCCGGCGTGCGGCCCATTTCTCCCCCATTTTGGCCATTTTGCCCTCCAAACGGCACTACCGCCGGCAACATCCAGCAGATACGCTGAATCTAGTCGTATAGGCCCTATGAGAACGGGAGCAACCATGGCAGCCTTGTTCACGGCCCCCAAACGCAATGACACTACCGCCGGAACCCATGTTGCCGAACCCGACGTTCGCCGTCGCATAGGACTCGCGCACGGCAGCTGGCGCCGCGCGACGCGCCGCATCGTCGCGGGCGCCGTGTGCGCACTCACGGTGAGCTCGCTGCTCATGCCGAGCGTCTCGCTCGCAGCGGAATGGGTCAAGGTCGGCGGCAACAAGTACAACACCGCGGCGAGCGACGAGGCCGGTACCTGGTCGTGGGACGGCGCCGACGACTTGAAGCTCAACAACTATAACGGCGGCGAGATCCAGGCCGCAGGCAAGCTCAACGTGAATTACTCGGGAACCAACATCGTCACTGCCGAATGGATCGAAAGCATCAACGTTTCTCATGGCACTAACGAGAATGCCGAGCTCAATATCCAAGGCGACGAGGGCGGCACGCTCAGCGTGACATCTACTGAGGACGCTATCCTCTCCACGGGTAATATCAACATCGACGGAGCCGGATCCGTCAACGCCACGAGCACTGGGTTTGATGCCATCAATGCCGGAGGTGATCTCGCTATCAAAGGTTCGGGCAACGTCAACGCCACGGGTGCATCGGATGGCATCAGGGCAAACGGCAATATCACGATTGACGACAGCGGAGCCGTCACCGCCAGGGCTACCAAGGACAAGGGTATTGGAGCCGACAAGAACCTCACCATCAAGGGTGGCGGGACGGTCGAGGCAAGCTCAGCCGATGGTGAGGCCCTTTGGAGCGGCGGCAATATCAACATCTCGGACGGCAGCCAGGTCAAGGCAAGCTCCGAGAAAGACGCTGCCGTCGAGGCCAAGGGCAGCCTCGCAGCCACAAACGCCTCCCTCAACGTAAACGGTGTTGAATATGGCGTCTATGCCCACAAGGGCATCACCCTCGATCATGCAAACGTGACGGTCCGTGCAAGTAAAGGCAGATACGGTGGTGCCAACGCCCTCTTCACCTACCAGGACGACATCGTCGTCAAGAACGGCTCCACCGTGGACGCGTTTGCGGAAGGCGAGGTTTCGGCTGCATTCTCCACCAGAAACGATCGACCCAACGAGAAGGGCGGCCACATCTACATCAGCGACTCCGTTGTCAAGGCCATAGCCCGCTATGTCGAGAACGGCGACGGCCCCATCCCCTACAGCGAAAACCAAGATGGCGAGACGAGGCGCGAACCCCAAGGCGAGAACATCGGCATCATCGCCCAGACCAGCGAGGGCGTCACACCCGCAGTCATCTCGATCATCCGCAGCAAGGTAACGGCCGAAGGAGATACAGCGGCAATCTTTGCCCGTGCCATGAGCGCTGACGGCAAGACAATCGGCACCATCAAGATTGAGAACGCCGCCATCCAGACGCCCGAAGGCGGCAAAGTCATTGACTATCGCAAGCTCCGTGACGGCATCTACGAGGCAGGCCAAGCCATCGGCACGGGCGACGCCACGGTCGACTCCCTCTATATCAAAGCAGTCGCCAAAAGTACGACCATCGCACCTCCCGAGGTAGCCAAGCCGGAAGACCCCAAGCCCGACGAGACCAAGCCCGCAGAAAGCAAGCCCGCGGAGTCCAAGCAGAACCCCAAGCCTGAGGGCTCAAAGCCGACCAAGGCCGTTGCGGCTTCAACCACGAAAGCCAAGACTACCGGCGTGCTCGCGGCAACCGGCGACACCTCGGGTGCGGCCATCGTGGCAACCGTCCTTGCGGGAACAGCCGCTATCGCCGCAGGCACCATGGCGAGCCGTAAGCGTTCTTAGACGCCTCTGCGCACATGGCAGCTCCCGCGAAGGCCCCGAGCCCCAGCACCGTTTAACAACGCCACCGCCGAGCTCCCCTCCGGCGGTGGCGTTTTCCATATGCGTCCGCAGGGGATGCACGAGATTGTCTTTGGTCTAGCCCAACCGGCATACGCTGGCGTGCGACAATTGGGGCTGCCGATATCACAACACTGAGAGAAGCCCGTCATGGAAGCGCATCAAAAGCAGATAACCGTTTATTCGAATCATACGGAAAGCGCGCCTGTCATCTACCTTCCTGTGGTCGTGGGCGACGGCAGCGAGGTTTATAAGTGTTGCCGAGAGCTCGACTGTCCGCCATTCGCCCTCGTCACCATTGGCGGGCTCGATTGGAATCGCGAGCTGAGCCCCTGGGCATGCGACGGGACCGTACGCGATGCCGAGCCTTTCGGCGGCCAAGCTGCCGATTTTCTTGATGAGCTGCTGAATCAGATAATCCCCCAGGTCGAGTCGTCGCTTCCTCAGCCGCCCACCCGGCGCGGCATTGCCGGTTACTCGCTCGCGGGCCTCTTCGCACTCTGGTCCCTCTGGCAAACCGACGCCTTTGACCGCGCCGCGAGCGCATCGGGGTCGCTATGGTTTCCCGACTTTGTCGGCCGTGCCAGCACGGCCCCTTTTGCCGGCAGCCCGCAAGCCGTCTACCTGTCACTCGGCAAAAAGGAAACCAAGACGCCCAACCGCATGATGCGGCATGTACTCGACGACACACGCGCGATGGAAACGTTGCTCGTCGAGCGCGGCATTCCAACAACGCTGGAGCTCAACCCCGGCAATCACTTTGCCCAAACCGACTTACGCATGGCCCGCGGCATCCACTGGATACTGACACATTAAAAATGGTGCCCACACGCATATGTAGGCCGAGCAGGAACATGCGCGGGCGGCCGAGCGACGATGCGTCGTTGATGGCATCGCTGACGGCGGGCGTCGAGGACTGGGACATGGATGTCCTTTCGAATGGAAGGGCGATCAGGCATATCGGATAACCTGCCCGAACGATACGATCCGAACCATTGTACGCGATACACTATGCCTCGCACGCGCCGCCACCTGCAAACACTAGCGCTATTTCCAAACGCGCTCGGCAATGCGCTTGACCAGCGCGATCTTTGCCCATTGCTCATCCTCGGTCAGCTTGTTGCCAATCTCGCAGCTGGCAAAGCCGCACTGAGGCGACAGATACAGGTTCTCGAGCGGCACGTACTTTGCGGCTTCACGGATGCGCTCGACGATAACATCCTCGTTCTCGAGCTCTGCCGCCTTGGTGGTTACCAAGCCCAGCACGACCTTCTTGCCCGGGGCAACGTACTTGAGCGGCTCAAAACCGCCGGCGCGCGGCGTATCGAACTCCAGGTAAAATGCATCGACATCCTCGTTTGCGAACAGGTACGGCGCGATGGGGTCATAGCCGCCCTCGAAGGCATAGGTGGAGTGGTAGTTGCCGCGGCACACATGCGTGTTGATGACCAGATCGTCGGGCTTGTCCGCGATGGCGGCATTGTTGAGCGCCACGCCCAGCTCGCTTACCTTTTGCAGGTCGACCGGGCTCATGCCGGTTTTGGCGACAAAATCGGTGTCGCAGTAGATGCCCCAGGTGCAGTCATCAAACTGGATGTTGCGGCAGCCTGCTGCGTACAGGTCGGCGATCACCGTGCGATAAGCAGCTGCGATGGCGTCGGCAAGTTCCTCATCGGTCTTATAGACAGCGCGCAGGCTCTCCTGCTGGCCGTCGCAGCGGTCGAGCGTGACTTCGGAGAACGTCTGGATCGGCGCCGGAATGGTTTGCCGCGCGACCTGGCCCTCCCCCTCGAGCGCCTTGACAAATTTAAAGTGCTCGACGAACGGATGGTTCTCGCCGCTAATGGGGCCGGTTACCACGGCGGTGTCGGCTGTGGTCTCCTCGTCGTGGAACATATAGCCCGTACGCGAGGTACGGCGTTCAATGCCGTTGAGCCCCCACATAAAGTCGAGGTGCCAGTAACTGCGGCGAAACTCGCCATCGGTAATCACCTGCAGGCCAGCGGACTTTTGCTTGTCCACCAGGTCGCGAATGGCCTCATCCTCGACGGCCTTAAGGCCGGCGGCGTCGAGTGTGCCCGCAGCATAGGCGGCACGGGCGTCCTTTACGGCCTGTGGACGAAGAAAGCTGCCGACGATATCGGCGCGAAACGGCGCGTTCAGCGTGGTTAAAGCACTCATAGATATCTCCCTTTGCATTGGTTGCTTTACTGGGACAAAGTATGAGCGCTCATATAGCCATCGTAAAATATACGTTTATAACAGTTTGATATAGATGCTTCCTATATCAGTTGGGACTGCCATGAAGAAATTTGACCTGTACAGGACGCAGCAGTCTAGATATGCTGACGGATCGCGTCGATATAGGCTTGACCGTAGCGCGTAAGCGTCGTGTTCTTGCGCGTGATGATGCCGATCTCCATGTACTCATCCACATCGAGCGGAATCGAGATAATGCCGGGGCCGTTGAGTTCGTGGCTAATCACGCCCGAGCACACCGTGTAGCCGTTGAGGCCCATGGCCAGGTTGAACAACGTCGCACGGTCGCGCACGCGGATATTCTTGCGGCGCTCAAACGTCGAGGTCAGTTCCTCGGAATAGTAGAACGAGTTATAGCTGCCCTGCTCATAGGACAAAAACGGATAGTCCTCGAGATCCTCGAGCGTCACGCTGGCGCGGTCCGCCAGTGGATGGTCGGCGCATACAAAGACATGCGGTGTGGCGCAGAAGAGCCCTTCGAACACGAGCTCGTTGGCCGCCAGCATGCGCTCGATGACCTCGCGATTGTGCTCGGACAGGTACAGGATGCCGAGTTCGCTTTTCATATGCGCGACGTCCTCGATAATCTCGTGAGTCTGCTCCTCGCGCAGGGTAAAGTCGTAGCGCGCGGCATCGAACTCACGGATCACATCGACAAACGCATTAACGGCAAAGGAATAATGCTGGCAGCTCACACTAAAGTGCGGCACCTGCTCGGACGCGCCCTTGTACTTACCTTCGAGCAGATCGGCCTGGTCGAGCACCTGTCGCGCGTAGCCCAAGAAGGTCTCGCCCTCTTCGGACACAATGACGCCCTTGTTGGTGCGCTCAAAGATGTGCACACCCATCTCGTTTTCGAGATCGCGAATCGATGCGGTAATCGAGGGCTGCGAAACAAAGAGCCGGCGCGAGGCCTCGGTGATGCTGCCGCATTCGGCAACTTTGACGACATATCTGAGCTGCTGGAGCTTCATGGCTGCCTCCTTAGCTGTTCGTGAAATTCGCGTCGGCAGTACCCTGCAGGCGCATAAAC
The DNA here is from genome assembly GCA_905209765.1 of uncultured Collinsella sp. Taxonomy (GTDB): domain Bacteria; phylum Actinomycetota; class Coriobacteriia; order Coriobacteriales; family Coriobacteriaceae; genus Collinsella. Next base: position 6,167 of record CAJLUE010000017.1, read on the forward strand.
GGTGGCATCTCCCCCGTCGCGGCGCAGGCGGCAATCTGATGCAGAGCCTCGGCGACCGCATCATCTGCCGCAGCGCCGATATGCCAGCGCGCGGCAGCCGTGACGGCCTCGTTGGCATTGGCGACTGCAACGGAGTTGGGAACGGCATCGATCATGGGCAAATCGTTATCGGAATCGCCAAATACGGCCACCTCGTCGGGCGTCATGCCCAAAGCGCGCGCCAGCTCCAGCGCAGCGCAGCCCTTGTCCCAACCAGCCGGAAGGATGTCAAACAGGCGTACTCGGTTGTTGGGAAACACAAGCGAGAGTTCCGGCACCTCAGCGGCAACGCGCTCGCGAAGCTCCGCGAGCCCCTTGCGCGAACGGGCACTCCAAATATTCGCCTTAAACACCGGTGCGTTATCGACGACGGGACGACATGGGGCCTCTTCGCCTTTGAGCCACGCGTTGCCGCCCGACCCCATGGCTCGACGAACGCGCTCGGGGTCACTCGTCACGCAATAGGCATCGTTGCCCCAAAAGTCATCGCCCAGGCTGTAGACTTTTAGAAATGTATCGTCAGTCTCTTGCTCCAGATAGTCAGCCAAACGCATCAGGGCATCGTTGTCGATTGCGCGCGAGGCGACTACTTCGCCGTCGACAAACATCACCTGGCCGTTACAGAACGCACCAGTCGAAAAACACTCGGAACGGTTTTTGAACATCCAGCCCATCGCGGACGGCTGACGGCCCGAAACCGGACCAAAGTGCAGACCCGCCGCCTGCATGGCATGAATACCCTCAATGGCGTAGTCGCTGACACCGTCATGTCCAGCCGGAATCAGCGTATCGTCCATATCGGTCAGCACAAGTTTGATCATAGAGTCCCCCGTCATTTCCACCGTAACCATTGTAACGACCTGCCAATAAGGGACAGGTTTGTTTTGGCAGGTTTTATCTGGGAAAATGCAACGCCCCTGTTGCCACCTACCAAAATAAACCTGTCCCTTTTTAGCAGGTGCGTTAGTATAGGGACAACAGATTCGATGCGGGAGTGCCGGCGGTGCAAACCACAAGGCTGAGAGGGCATAGAGCCCAATCCTTTGAACCTGTCAGTTAATGCTGGCGTAGGGAGCATGCCGCCTTTACAGGGGCGCTGTCTATGCACAGCGCCCCTTTTCTATGCCAAGGAGGCATGTGCAGTGATTGATTCGAAACAGCTTAAGCAACATATGGTCAAGGCCGTGGAGGAGATTCGCGCCACCAATCCGATGGCCGGCTCCATCACCAACACGGTGACGATCGACTTTGTCGCCAATGCGCAGCTCGCCGTGGGCGGCTCGGCCGCCATGGTCTATCTGCCCGACGAGGGCGAGGCGCTCGTTGCCGGCGGCGGCGCCATCTATCTCAACATGGGCACGCTCTTCCCCATCTACGAGCAGACGATTCCCCGCGCGGCCAAGGCGGCACACGACGCCGGCAAGCCCTGGGTGCTCGATCCGGTTGGCCTGGGCATCGGTAGTCTGCGAACCCAGCTGGTAAGCGAGCTCAAGCAGTACAAGCCCGCCATCGTGCGTGGCAACGCCTCCGAGATTATCGCGCTCGCCGGCCTGTGGGGTCTTGAGGGCGAGGCGACCGATCTGAGCCGTGTGCGCGGTGTCGATACCACCGACACGGTCGACGCTGCCCGCGATGCCGCCGTGGCGCTCGCCCGCTACACCGGCGGCGCCGTAGTGGTCTCGGGCGAAGTCGACCTGATTACCGACGGCACGACCGTGGCAAAGTCCCACGGCGGCAGCCCGCTCATGTCCAAGATTACCGGCTGCGGCTGCTCGCAGGGCGGCGTGCTGGCCGTGTACGCCTGCGCCGCCGACCCGTTTACGGCAGCCGTCTGCGGCACCGCCGTCTACAACGTTGCCGGCACGCGTGCCGCTGCCGTCGCCGATGCCCCGGCGAGCTTTAAGGTCGCCTTTATCGACGAGCTCTACCGCGCAACCGCCCAGGACATTGCCGATAACCAACTCGAGCTCGAGGAGGCATAGGCCATGTCCGAGTCCGCAGCCAATACCGGCATGAACACGTTGGTCGCCGTGGCCATCGCCCCGTGCGGCACCGGCGACGAGCTGTCCGCCGAGGTCGCCGAGGTCGTGCGCGTCATTCGCGAGAGCGGTCTTCCCAACCGCACCACCTCGATGTTCACCGAGATCGAGGGCGACTGGGACGAGGTCATGCAGGCCGTGCGCGACGCAACCTTTGCGTTGGCGAGCAAGGGCATCCGCACCGAAGTCGTGCTCAAAGCCGATATTCGGCCCGGATTTACCGACACCATGACCGGTAAGCTCGAGCGCATGGAAGCGCAGATCAAAAAGCAGGAGGAAGCGCAATGAGTATCCGCGACAACCTTGATATCTCGGCCTATCTGGTACTCGGCCCCGAAAACACCCTCGGGCGCCCCGTGGGCGATGTGGTGGCCCAGGCTCTCGACGCCGGCTTTACCTGCATTCAGGTGCGCTCCAAGGTGGCAAGCGCCCGCGAGATCATCGCGCTGACCGGCGACGCCGCGCAGGCAATCGCACAGGCTGGCAAGACCGGTCAGGTCGCCCTGTTGATCGACGACCGCCTGGACTGCGTACTCGCCGCGCGCGAGCAGGGCATCGCTGTCGACGGCGTGCACGTGGGCCAGAGCGATATTCCCGTCGAGGTCTGCCGCAAGCTGTTGGGCCCCGATGCCATCGTGGGCCTTTCGGCCCGTTGCGAAGAGATGCTCGAGTACGTCAAGACCGCCGACATGAGCCTGGTCGACTACCTGGGCATCGGCCCGCTCCACGAGACCGAGACCAAGCGCGATTGCGGACGCGCAGCCGATGGCTCCATCATCACCAAAAGCTTTGAGGACCTGGCCGCTCTCCATGCGGCAAGCCCCGTGCCCATCGTGGTGGGCGGCGGCGTCAAGACGGCCGACCTGCCGCAGCTCAAGGCCACCGGCGTCGACGGCTTCTTTGTGGTGAGCGCCGTCTGCAGTGCCGATGACCCCTACGCCGCCGCCAAGGAGCTTGTCGACACCTGGCAGCAGGCATAAGTCTAGGCCGAGCAGTTGCTCCGCAGCCTCATATCTTCAATAACGGAAAGCGCATCCCAGTTTGGACCTCCATTCCGGGATGCGCTTTCCATATAGAGGCTCAACGGGAAACTGTATCCCGTTCCGGACGCAAATTCCGGGATACGCTTTCCGAAACCCCACCGTTTGGGAAACTGCAACCCGTTCTGAGCGCAAAATCTGGGACGCGCTTTCCGCCGAGGCCACGGCAGCTTGCTCTACCCCGCCAGATACGCTTCCAACGCCGGCAAAGTCGCCTCCGCATCGCGGCGGCCGATCTGGTAGATGCGCTCGAGCTCATCGGGTTCGCGGCACAGTGACGGCACCTTCACCGATTCGCTCGGACGCACCACAAAGATATCGCCGGCAGCCTCGCGACGCGCCAGGTCATCGAGCGTGGCATTGTAAACCTCATGCCGATGCTCAAGCGCTGCGACAAAGTCCGGGTAGTGACGGAACACGCGACGCAGCATGGGCATCACGCTGTTGGGCTGCTTCACAAAGCCTGCCGGCTGCGTGAGCACCACGATATTGCGGTCATACCCCTGCGCAAACAGCCATGCACTGGGAATGGAATCAGCCACGCCACCATCCAGATACTTATGCCCGTCAATAGCAACGGGACGCGTCGCCACAGGAATCGCCGACGATGCCCGGATCCACTCGATATCCCGCTCGTCGCCATAGGGCAGGTCGTGGTAGACGGCCTTGCCCGTCTCGATATCGGTGCACACGCACGTAAACCGCATGGGACAGGCGCGATACGCCTCCAAGTCAATGGGATCGCGCTCGATAGGCACCTCGTGATAGGCAAAATCGGCATTGAACATATCGCCGGTCCGCAGCCAGCTTGCTACACCCGCATAGCGCTTATCGGCACAATAGGCCTTGTTATAGCGAATGGCACGGCCGATCTGGCGCGATTTAAAGTTGTAGCCAAACGCCGCGCCCGCCGAGACACCCACCATATGGTCGCAGGTCAAACCGTGCTCCATCCAAACGTCGAGCACGCCCGCCGTATACATACCGCGGTAGCCGCCTCCCTCGAGCGCAAGCCCCACCGTGCGCGTCGTATCCGGCTGTACCATGCGACCATCTCCGTTCCTGCGTTCTAAACCGGGACAAGTATACCCGTCAACATATATCGTCTCAGTCGCATTTTCATCGGACATCGCATCGTCGTGCTACCGTTTGGCGAATACTTGTCGCCCATAGCATGGGCACCCATATATAATTCTGCACTGTTGTTTATACTACTCAGCAGTTATCAACAGCGAACACGAGCCGACAAATTAACCCAGCAACGCAGCAAGGCGGAGACCTGGATACACGCAAAGCGCCAAACAACAACGCGTGTGCACAACGAGCTCGCCCGACGCAATCCGCCCGACCCCAGAAAGCCGCTTACGACATGGATACTGTCAGCAATTACACCGAAACGCTCGAAAAGACCGTTCGCGACCTTCTCGAGCGTCAGGATGATCTGATTAGGACCGCCTTTACCGACCAGCTTACCGGACTTGGCAACCGCGGCGGCTTTGCCCGCTCCCTCGAGGAGCTCTGGGAGCAGGACACCCCCGTTACCATGGCGTTCATCGATATCGATAACCTTAAGCACTGCAACGACGTCTTTGGGCATGACGAGGGCAACCGTTATATCTTGCAGGTAAGCCTCTATCTCAAACTGTATATGAAAGTGGACGAGGCGGCGTTTCGCATAGGCGGCGACGAGTTTGCCATCCTATCTACGATTGCGACCGAAGACGACCTCGCCGAACGTCTGGAACACTGCCGAACGATCCTGCTCAAAAACAACGATTCCGAGATGCCCCACTCGTTTAGCTACGGAGTGGCACACGCCGACCCCGCCCTGGGCGAAGCCTCCAATCGCATGACACTCGATGCCGACCATCGCATGTACGACTACAAGCTACGTCATGCCATGCACCTCGATCGACGCAATATCACGCAAGTCCACGCCGACGACTTCGAAATAAGCGACCGTATTTTCGACGCCTTTTCGATGCTCAACGAGGGCCGCTATTTCTTTATCGAGAACTTGGACAAGGACCGCACCCTTTGGTCGCAAGGTGCCTTGCGCGATCTTGGCCTTCCCTCGGAGCACATAGACAACTGTCGCGATTACTGGAAAACGCGCGTCCATCCCGACGACCTTGAGGCCTTCGTCAACGACATCGACCAAGTCTACAACGGTATCAAGCACCGTCGCGTCATGCAGTATCGTGTGCGCAACGCCGTCGGCGACTACGTCCTTTGCCGTGCTCGCGGGTTTCGTATCGACGGCGACGGAAATGTCCCCTCGCTCTATGTCGGCGAGCTCGTCAACCACTCACTTGCCGAAACCGTCGACGCCGCCACAGGCCTCGGAACGCAGCGCATGCTGGTCAATGCCATCGATACCTGCCGCCTCGACCGTTGCAAGACAGGGCTTATAGCGGTGCGCGTTCGTGGCACGACAAAGCTCAACGAGCTTTACGGGGCCGAGGCTGTCGACAACATGCTTGCCGAATACGCAGGCCGCATGCTGTCGATCACCCGCGGCAGGAGCAGGGTCTACCGTTCACGTAGCGTCCAGTTCGTCGTGCTCAGCAACGATTTGGACCACGAGGCATTCGAGCAACTGACCCGCCACCTTAAAGAGGCCGTTTTCGCTCCTGTTCGAATCGCAGGCGACACCATTACTCCCGTCTGTCTTGTCGTCCCGGCATTTTACGAGCACTTAACCCATCAGGCGACCGCCGTTTTAGGCGAACTCGACCGTCGCCTTCGCACGGCCGGCGGGCTTGTTCCCAACGACAGCCTCCCCATACCCGAGGCTGAGCGCAAAAGCGCCATCGCCGAACGTATCGACTCGCTCACGGGCCTCTATCGACCCAGCGAGTTTATGCGGCGCTCCAACGCTTTTCTCGAGGCAAGGCGCGACGGCGCCTGGTGCATCGCCACGGTCGACATGGGCCACATGCGCCTGTTTAACGAATGGTATGGACAGGCCGAAGGCGACCGCCTGCTTGCCGATGTGGGCACGGTCCTCAAGGACATCGAGAATGCCGGCATGGGCGTCGCAGGGTACTGGGGCCAAGATGACTTTTGCGTACTCATCCCCTTTAAGCACATCACCGTCCATCAAATCTACAACCGCGTTCGCGAGGCAGTAGCCAGGCATGATGGCGGCGTAGGTTTTTGGCCGTCCATGGGCGTTTATCCCATCGATTCCAATGAGGAGATCACCATCGACGCGCAGGCAAAGGCCATGTTTACCAATCGGCGCGCAAAAAACGACTTTAAGGAGCGCATTGCCATTTTTTGCCCCGAGGAGTACAAGCGCGAAATCGTGTTCAACCGCACGCTGACCGAATTCCAGTACGCGCTGTCAAATGGTCGCATCACGTACTATCTTCAGCCCCAGGTCGATATGGAAACCGGCGAGATTATTGGCGCCGAAGCACTCACCCGCTGGATTGACAAGGACGGCTCTCTCATTTCGCCCGCAACGTTTATCCCCGCACTCGAGGAAAGCGGCTTTGTAGTGACGCTCGACAAATATGTTTGGCAGGGCGTCGCCATGTGGCTCCGCGAGCGCCTCAATCGAGGACTTCGCGTGGTTCCGATTTCCCTCAATGTGTCGCGCGTAGACATTCTTGCCTGCGATGTCGCCGAGCATATGGGGTCGCTCGCCGCCCAGTACAACCTGCCGCCCGAACTCATGCACATCGAGATCACCGAGACCGCCTATACCGGAGAGTCCGAGGCCGTGGATAAGCTGACCGCGGATCTGCACACCCGTGGCTTCTCGACCTACATGGACGATTTTGGCACCGGCCAGCCCACGCTCGCGATGCTCAAGAACGTCAACGTCGACGTCATCAAGCTCGACCGCACCTTTGTGCCCACCGACCGCGATCAAGGCCGCAGCGCGCAGATCGTGTCATCGATGCTCGAGATGGCGCAGTCGCTCCATCTGCCCGTCGTGGTTGAAGGCGTCGAGACAAATGAGCAGGCAAACATGCTACGACAAATGGGCGCCCGCTACGCTCAGGGCTTCCTCTACTACCGCCCCATGCCGGCGAAGGATTTTGAGGCATTGCTCGATGGTGGCAATAACAACTGACACGCTCGCGCGCAAAACGCCACCGCCGAAGGGGGAATTTGCCTCCATTAGCTAACTTATATCCCCAATTCAAACCGAATTGGGGATATGATACAAACCATTGTTCCGCCCAAGGAGGTTATCCATCATGAACGAGTCGTACCGCATGGGCGAGCAATCGATTATTGTCTATCTTCAGCGACTTGCGAATGGCGTCTCGACCGCCGAGCTTGACGTTGCCGCCCTGCCCGTAGAGTTGCGCGGCATTGGCGAGCAGTTGAAAAAGACGCATGCCATCCTGCAACAAGAGCGCCGGCTGCTTGAGAGCAACGCCTATATCGACCCGCTCACCAACTTGGGCAACCGCAACGGATTCGACCGTCACGTCGAGCAACTCTGGCACAAAGGCGACCCCTTCACCTGCGCCTATATTGACATCGACCATCTCAAACATTGCAATGATAGGTTTGGTCACGCCGAAGGCAATCGCTATATTCTGGGTATCTGCCGCACGCTCTCCGAAACCATGGAACACGATGAGATGCTGTTCCGTATCGGTGGAGACGAGTTTGTGCTCATCTCGCTCTCCGCAAACGAGACCGAACTCGAGCAGCGCTTGGAGCAGGTACGTGCTGGACTGATCGAGGCGAGCTCAGGTGGCAAGGTGCCCATGATCGGCAGCTTTAGCTTTGGCTGCTCGCGCGTCGATCCACTTGCTGGCGACACACGTCGCCAGATGACGATGGATGCCGATCGCAAGATGTATCGCTATAAGCTTATGCATCGTGTGCAGCAACCGAAAGACAATGATGTGCCGCAACGCCCAATCGTCGATCAGCTTCCCTGCAACGACCGAGTGTTCCAAGCGATCTCCATGAGCTCCGAGACGCGCTATCCGTTCATCCTTAACCTCGATACGGGAGAATCGCAATGGTCGGTTAACGCCGTGCGCGATTTTGACCTGCCCTCCCAGCACCCTTTTAATTCGGTCGATATGTGGCTTGCCCGCGTTCATCCCGAGGACCGCGACAACGTACGCGCCGAGCTCGACATGGTGATAAACGGCACGTGGCACTTCCACTACATGCAGTATCGCGTAATGGACGCCACCGGAAAATACGTGCTTTGCGACTGCACGGGCTACCGCTTGGACGGCACCGATACCGAGCCCAACATGTATGTGGGCATTATCATCAACCGAAGCCTAGCGGATACGACCGACTCCGTGACCGGCCTGGGCGATATTCACGCCCTGGTCAACGCCATTGGCGAAATGCGTCGCGTGGCGCGCGAGGCAGGCTTTATTGCCATTAAGGTTGACGATATCGCCGAGGTCAATGCCCGCTTTGGATTCGATGCAGGCGACCGCGTTTTGGCAGAAAGCGCCGCCTGCCTTATGGAATGCTCGCGCGGCAAGGGTCGCCTGTTCCGCTCGACGGGGCCGACATTCGTGGCGCTTTTCGACGACTTTGATCCCGAAGAGACCGACTCGATCGCAGACGAAATCGAGCGGTTCCTGGGTTCCCCCGTGCTCATCGGCTCGCTTGAATATCAGCCACCCATTCGTGTAGCGACGCTTCATCTGGACGCTGTCGATCGACAACCCGTTTCCATTTTGAACGAGCTCAAAGCGTTGCTCGGGAAAGCCGTGCAAGTGCCAGGTACCAAACTGGATTAGCACCGCGCCCGCGCCGCCTCCCCCATCGTGCGATAATCCTCTGCAGAAGTCACCAAAAGCAGAGGGAGTTTGTGATGAAGGTTCTTTTGGTCAATGGCAGCCCCAAGGTAAACGGTAACACCGCCCGCGCACTCGCCGAGATCGCCGAGCAATTGCATACCGAGGGCATTGATACCGAGGTGTTTCAGCTGGGCACCAAGCCCATTCGCGATTGCATCGGTTGCGGCCAGTGCGGCAAGCTTGGCGGTCGCTGCACCTTTGACGACGACGTGGTGAACGAGCTCATCGCTGCCGCCGAACAGGCCGACGGTTTTGTCTTTGGCTCGCCCGTCTACTACGCGCACCCCAGCGGCCGCATCCTTTCGGCCCTCGATCGCGCATTCTATGCCGGCAGCAAGGCCTTTGCGCACAAGCCGGGCGCCGCGGTCGCCGTCGCCCGCCGTGGTGGCACGTCGACCACGTTCGATGTACTCAACAAGTACTTCACCATCAACCAGATGCCCGTAGTTGCTTCCACCTACTGGAACAACGTGTTTGGCCGCGTGCCCGGCGACGCCGATGGGGATGCCGAGGGCCTTGCCACCATGCGAAACATCGGCAAAAACATGGCCTGGCTCCTGCGCTGTATCGAGGCAGGACAGGCCGCTGGTATCAACGCACCCGAAGCCGATCGCGCAACGACCAACTTCATCAGGTAGAACGGCGGAACATACTATGAACGTGCAAATCTTCGGCACCAAGAAGTCCTTCGATACCAAGAAGGCGCAGCGCTTTTTTAAGGAGCGCCGCATTAAGGTGCAGTTTATTGACCTTAAGGAAAAGGAGATGAGCAAGGGCGAGCTCACGAGCGTGATGCAGGCGGTCGGCGGTATCGACAAGCTGCTCAATCCCAAGGCCAAGGACGAGGAAACGCTCGCACTCATCCAGCACCTCACCCCTAGCCAGCGCTTCGACAAGCTACTCGAGAACCAGCAGGTTCTAGCCGAGCCCATCGTACGCAACGGCAAAAAGGCCACCGTCGGTTATTGCCCCGATGTATGGGGAGCCTGGGAGTAGCTTGTGTTATTTGCCGGCGCGTGGGTATAAGAGCAGGCGTTTGGCATAAGATTCAACTGTAAGCCATGTCTAACAAAGGAGGGCACATGCCCAATAAACCCGTGAAGATCATCATGCTTACCGGCTACCTCGGTGCCGGCAAGACCACGCTGCTCAACCACATCCTCGCTAACGACGGTGGCATCCGCGCCGCCGTGATCGTCAACGATATCGGCGAGATCAACGTCGACGCCAGCCTTATCGCCGACGGCGGCCTTTCCGAGACCGACGACCTCATCCCGCTCACCAACGGCTGCATCTGCTGCACGCTTTCGGACGACCTGGCCAACCAGCTGCAGGGCATCGCCGATTCGGGCAACTTCGATTACATCATCATCGAGGCCTCGGGCATTTGCGAGCCCATCCCCATCGCCTACACCATCTCGAGCTTCTGCGACGAGGCCAAGGTGGGCGGCGAGCCCAAGCTCGCGCTCGACAACATCGTGGCAGTGGTCGACTGCGCCCGCATGTACGACGAGTTCAACGGCGGTCGCGACCTGCTGGCCGAGGATATCGACGAGGACGACATCGAGAGCCTGCTCATCCAGCAGATTGAGTTCTGCTCCACGCTGATCCTCAACAAGACCGATACCGTGAGCCCTGAGCAGATCGCCGAGCTCAAGGCTATCGTGCGCAGCCTGCAGAAGGACGCCGTGATCGTCGAGGCCCAAAACGGCGAGGTCCCCATGGAGGAGCTGCTCGACACCGACCGCTTCGACTTTATGCGCGCCTACAACTCCGCCGCCTGGATCGAGGCCATGGAGCATCCCGAGGAGCACGACGACCCCGAGGTGCTCGAGTACGACATCGAGACCTTTGTTTACTCGCGCCGCAAGCCGTTTGACCTGCAGAAGTTCACCGATTTTGTTGAGCAGGAATGGCCCGACGAGGTTATTCGCGTCAAGGGCCCGCTGTGGCAGACCGGCGATCCGGACATGTGCTACATGTTTGAGCAGGCCGGTCACCAAATGCGCCTGATGGAGAACGGTCTGTTCGTTGACTCGGCGCCCGAGGGCGAGAAGCAGAAGATCATAGACGAGAACCCCGAGATCATGCAGATTTGGGACGACGAGACGGGCGACCGCATGACGAGCCTGTGCATCATCGGCCGTCACATGGACAAGGATGCGCTCATCGCCTCCCTCGATGCCTGCCTGACCGACTGGCACCGCGCCTAGGTTTATCCAAGCGGGCATTTTCCGCCTACGTAACCGCCAAACCACCACGAAGGTGCCTGTCCCCTTCGTGGTGGTTTTTCGTTCTGAGCCAAGGAGATTCATGTTCAATATCGTGCTGTATGAGCCCGAGATTCCGGCCAATACGGGCAATATCGGCCGCACCTGCGTGGTTACCGGCGCCCGCCTGCATCTGGTGGAGCCGCTGGGGTTTTCGCTCGACGACAAGACGGTGCGTCGCGCCGGCCTGGGCTACTGGCAAAACTTGAACGTGACGACCTATGCCGGCTGGGAGGATTTCCTTGCGCGCAACGGCCTCTCCCCCGCCGATGGCCGCCTGCATCTGCTGACCAAAAAGGCACGCCGCACCTATGCGCAAAGCACCTACCGCGACGGTGACTATTTGGTCTTTGGCAGCGAGAGCTCGGGCATTCCCGAGGAGCTGCTTGCCGCGGCGCCCGAGCGCTGCGAGCGCATCCCGATGCTGCGCGATTGCGACTCACTCGATAACGCCGAGGCTTGGGAAGCTCACGAGGAATCGCTCGGGCATACCGAGGACAGCCACGAGGCCATCCTTCAGCAGGATATCTGCGGCAACTTCGTCGACCCGGACGACTACCGCATCAGCGCACTCAACCTCTCCAACAGCGCCGCCATCGTCCTCTACGAGGCCCTGCGCCAAACAGGCTTTCCGGGAATGTAACAAACCTGCCATTAGGGACGGGGTAGAAATGGCAGATTTTTAAACCCTCTAGCTCTTGACAAGCTGGTTTTGGCATCAATGAGGCAAAGGGGCTGTCCCTTTGCCTCATTGATGCTCTAAATAACGAACCATTGCTTTTAATCAGAATTAACTAAAATAAAATGAAGTTAAACGGCGGTGTGAAAGGAGAGCCTTGTGAAATATCTCGAGAACCCGTTTACCCCCAGTTTTGGTGAGGTTCCTGCCCATCTCGCTGGCAGACAACAGATTATTCGGGATTTGGACCGTGCCTTCTTGAGCCAGCGCAGGCGCCCAGAATTGACCTCGATCTTCTCAGGCGCGCGTGGAACCGGTAAAACCGCTCTCATGTCGTCGCTCGCGACAAGGGCGGAATCCCACGGCTGGATAGCCGTAAAGACGACCGCGCTCCCGGGAATGCTTGAGGAAATCGAGTTCGGGGCGAAACGTGCTGCCGGCCATCTTATCGACCCGTCCAACCACTTCGAAGTCACCGGTCTCGGAATTGCACCGCTCGGCAGCATCGAGGTCAATCGCGTTCACGATGCCTCAACCTGGCGTTATCGCATGAGCGACATCATCGACCAGCTCAACGAGTCGGGCACCGGTCTGCTCGTCACGGTTGACGAGGTGGACCCGACACTCGTCGAGATGATTCAGCTCGCAGCGACGTATCAACACTTTGTGACCGATGGGAAACGCGTCGCGCTGCTCATGGCGGGACTTCCCAACAACGTCTCGACGTTGCTGAACCACAAGACGGTCTCGTTCCTTCGCCGCGCCCAACAATATCATCTGGGTCGCATTGCCGACTATGACGTACGCGAGGCCTTGATTCGCACGATCCAGGAAAACGATCGCCTGGCAGATGCTGAGGGAATCGATAGAGCCGTTCGCTCGATCTCTGGTTTTCCTTTCCTATTGCAACTCGTAGGCTACCGTGCCTGGGATCTCACAAGCGATTCGAAGGAAATCTCGTCACGCGACTTTGACCTGGGAATCAAAATCGCGCGCGACGAGATGGACGACCGAATCCTCGCGGCAACCTATCGGGAACTCACGGCAGAGGACAAGCGATTCCTCATCGCCATGCTCGATGACGAGGAAGAATCCACCACCGCTGACCTTGTCGAGCGCCTTAAGCGTTCGCCGCAGCAGGTCTCCCGCTACCGACGCCGCATGATAGATGCCGGCATCATTGGAGAACGAGGACGAGGGCTCGTCGCTTTTGAATTGCCATTCTTCCGCGACTATCTCGCCGCTCAATGCGTGAAATAGAAATCAATGTGACAAAGAGGCAGCCCCTTTGTCACATTGCCTATAGGTAGCGACCGGTAATACTCTTGGAGCAAGCCACGATGTCACCCGGCGTACCGGCGCAGACGATTTGCCCACCCGCGTCGCCACCGCCCGGGCCCATGTCGATCACGTAATCGGCGTTGCGGATAAGGTCGAGATCGTGTTCGATCACGATAACAGTGGCGCCCTTGGCAACGAGGCCGTCGAACACACTCAGCAACACCTGAACATCGAGCGGATGCAGGCCGATCGTGGGCTCGTCGAACACAAATACGGCATCGTCCTGCACGCGGCCCATCTCGCTCGCGAGCTTAAGGCGTTGTGCCTCGCCGCCCGAGAGCGCCGGCGTGGGCTCACCAAGCGTGAGATAGCCCAAGCCCAGGTCGTGCAAGGTCTGCAAACGCGTCTGAACTTTCTTGAGCCCCACCGTGGCGTCGAGGGCCTCATCCACACTCATGTCCATGAGCTGCGGCAGCGTAAGCAGACTCCCGTCCTTGCCCTCGCGATGGATATGCGAGGCGGCCTCGGCGTAGCGCGAACCACGGCATGCCGGGCAGACGATCTCGACGTCGGGCAAAAACTGCACGTCGAGCGAAATCGAGCCCGTTCCATCGCACGTAGGGCAGCGCAAGGCGCCGGTGTTGTAGCTAAAGGCGCCCGCCTTGTAACCGGCTGCCTTGGCCTCGGGCGTACGGGCGAAGACGCGGCGCAGCTCATCATGGATGTCGGCATAGGTCGCCACCGTCGAGCGCACGTTGGCGCCGATGGGCGTGGCGTCAATCAGGTTTGCGCGGGCAATACCTTCGGCATCGACCCAACGCACATGTCTTGGCAGACGCTCGCCATCTGCCTGCGCCTTGAGTGCCGGAATGATCGTCTCAAGCACCAGCGTCGTCTTGCCCGAGCCCGAAACGCCCGTAACCGCGACCAAGCGGCCGCGCGGGATATCGACTTCGAGCGGTTTGACGGTATGGATGGCATCGGTCGCCATGCGGATATGGCCCTGATCGAACATTTCGTCGTCAGTCACCTGTGGGCGCAAGCGCTTGGGCTCTGCGCGCAGAAACGGAGCGATGCGGCTGCCCCGCGATTGCTCGACCTCGTCCACCGTGCCAGCGGCAATCACATTACCGCCGCCTGCTCCGGCAACGGGGCCCATCTCGACCAGATAGTCGGCTTCCGCCAGCACGCGCGTATCGTGGTCGACAACAACCACGGTGTTGCCGTCGCCCACCAGATCGCGCATTACGCCCACCAAGCCGTCGACATTGGCAGGGTGCAAGCCGATCGAAGGCTCGTCCAGTACATAGAGCACGCCTGTCGATCGGTTACGCACCACGCGAGCAAGCTGCACACGCTGGCGCTCACCCGTGGAGAGCGTAGCACCGGCGCGATCGAGCGAAAGGTAGTCGAGACCCAGGTCAACCAGGCGATGGGCCGCGCTCAAAAACGAATCGCAGATATCCGTCGCCATGGGCCGCATCTCGGGCGGCAAGGATGCGGGCACCCCGCGCACCCACTCAATCGCCTCGCCCAGCGTCATGGCCGCGGCCTGCGCCAGATTGATACCGCGCACTTGGGGCTGGCGCGCAGCCTCGGAAAGACGCGTGCCACCACAGTCGCGGCATGGCGCCTCGCGCAAAAAGCGTGCAACGCGCTTGAGGCCCTTGTCGTCCTTAACCTTGGCAAGCGCATTCTCAACGGTATAGACGGCGTTGTAATAGGTAAAGTCGAGTGGCGTGGCGCCCTCGCCGTTTTTTGGAACGTAGAGAATGTGCTTTTTAACCGCCGGACCATGGAACACGATGTCGCGCTCTTGAGGCGTGAGCTGGTTAAACGGCACGTCAGTGCGTACGCCCATCTCGCCGGCTACCTGCTTCATCAGATCCCACATGAGCGTGCCCCAGGGAAGGACCGCACCCTCATTGATAGTCTTTGACTCGTCGGGCACCAGGCTCGCCTCGTCCACCTCGCGCATGACACCGGTGCCGCCGCAGATGGGGCATGCACCGCCGCTGTTGAAGGCAAGGTCCTCGGCGCTCGGGGCGTAGAACTCGTGGCCGCATGTCGGACACGTGAGCGACAGGCCCGCAGCCACGTTAAGGCTCGGCTCCACGCGCGCCCCGCAATGCGGGCACACGTGATGGGCGCAGCGGCTAAAGAGCAGACGCAGGCTGTTGTTGAGCTCGGTCATGGTACCAAAGGTCGAGCGCACGCCCGGCACGCTGGGGCGCTGATGCAATGCGAGCGCCGCCGGCACGTGCAGCACCTCGTCCACCTGGGCGTGTTCGGCCTGCGTCAGGCGACGGCGGGTATAGGTGCTGAGTGCTTCCAAGTAGCGACGAGAGCCCTCGGCATAAAGAACCCCCAGCGCCAGCGAACTCTTGCCCGAACCCGACACGCCGGCAATACCCACGAGCTTTCCCAGCGGAATATCGATATCGATGTCTTTGAGGTTATGGACACGTGCGCCACGCACCTCAATAGCCTGCGGGCTCATCTTCTGTTCCGTCACCTTTATCACCCTACTCATGCCATAAAATGTGGTCGCGGATATACTCACCCAGCATGGGCACGGTAAACCGGACGAGGCCGTATCCGGCAGCCTCGATGACACGCTCGCGAATCAGGCTTGCACGATATTTACTCGCCCAGCTCTGAGTGCGATCGCAGCGCTCAATGATATCCGCCATGCGCGTCGGCTTGCCCTCGTCAGCAGCCATGGCCTCGATAAAGAGGCGCTGTGGACTGCGCAGCCCGTAATACAGAGGCGCGTCAACCGCTTCGTAGAACTCGGAGACGGCATCCGCATGGCCATCCTCGACATCGCGCCTTTCGATGACCTGCGAGCCACGCCGGACAGCAGAGCGCCACATGTAATAGCCCACCAACTGAACCATATAGGGATGCCCCATGCTCTTGTGTGCCGCAAGGTCGGCCGTCCCCGCGTCAATGTAAAGACCAGCGTCTTTGACCGTCTGGATATATGAATCGCGCACCTTGGGCAAAGAAATCGCCCCCAGCGTACGCTGCTGGGCACGGCGCAAAAACGTCACGCTCGGCTCTTCGAGCAAGTCATCAACCATACTGGGCAATCCAGCGAACACCAGCGCAAGACCGCGCTGGTCGCTATCGGGCAATCCCGTAGCATCCTGATCTCCGAGCACTTGCTGATAGAGAACGGCAAGAGCCGCCAGCTCCTCGATAGACGCAGACTGCGCCTCGTCAATCGCAAACAGTATGCCCTTGCCTGGACCGAGCTTCTTGAGGCACTCGTTAACCAGCCCTCGTAACGTCTCGCCCTTTGCTCGCGCCGCCTCGACCGACATCCGGCCAAACGACGGCCCGAACTCCATTGACGTCACAACGGGTTTATTCGAGCGAAGCGCGTCGGCTAAGCGGTCGCATAAGCCAAGCGAAGCGGAATCGGAGATAACCGCCCATCCGCGCTCGCTGGCTAGACGTTGCAGTTCCCGCAGGAGAACCGTTTTGCCGCAGCCGCGGTTTCCCGTAATGAGCATGAGCCTACCCGGCGCTCCGGCGCCGTTGTCGAGTCCTTCCTCAAAATCTTCGATGACCGACTCTCGACCGATGAGCATCGGAGGCCGCTTGCCTGCCGTTGGCTTAAAGGGATTTGGATTCATGTCGGCCTCCTCGGATCGGTAAACCCTGGTAACAGTTATACCAACTTATACCGAGTTATACCAATTAAATGCGGCAAAGAGTCTGACCCTCTATCACCTATGGCCGAAAAACTCGGCGTCTGCTGCTCGCCAGGGGCGGAAGGTGGCAGGATCGACCTTTACGTGCGCTGCGGCGGGGACGTCGTACCACTTGACCGTGTAACCGGCGCCGTGAGAGCAAAAGACCGAGTCGGGCGTGTTGGACAGATCGGCCTCGGGCTCGTAGGCGGCCGCCTCGATGACGCGCTCGGCATCATGACAAGGCGCGTAGCCGGCGAACTCCAGGTACAGATGACCGCGACCGCTCGTGTAGGCAGCCACCTCCAGTGCGTAATCCTGCACCTCTGATGCCGGCACGCGACCCACAAGCTTCGCCCGGTCCCCCGCCATCGTCGGCGGCTCGTACTCGGCACCCATGCGCGTGGCATCCGAGAGCGCCCGACCCACGCACTCCCCCGGCACCTCGAGCTCAAAGCGATACCACGGCTCCAGCAACACGGCCGCGCCGGCCTCACGCGCCTGCATCAAACCCTGGCGAATCGCGCGGTACGTGGCCTGGCGAAAGTCGCCGCCCTCGGTGTGCTTGGCATGCGCGCGGCCACCCGTGAGCGTAATGCGAATATCGGTGATGGGCGAGCCGGTCAGCACGCCCAGGTGATCGCGCTCCATGGCGTTGGTGAGCGCCAGACGTTGCCAGTTAAGATCGAGCTCATCGGTCGAGGTCACGGTGCCAAACTGCACGCCCGAACCCGCTGGCAACGGCTCCAAACGCAGATGCACCTCGGCATAGTGGCGCAGCGGCTCAAAGTGGCCCACGCCCTCGACCGGCTGCGAAATAGTCTCCTTATAGAGAATGCCGCCAGACTCAAACGCAACCGAAAGGCCAAAGCGATCGACCAACACCCGCTGCACGACCTCGAGTTGCACGGCGCCCATCAACTGCAGGTGAATCTGCTCCAGATGCGTATTCCAGCTTACGCCGAGCATGGGATCTTCGTCCGCTAACTCAGTCAATGCTTTGAACACCGTATGGACATCATGTTCGCCCGGAAGCACCGTATAGGTGAGAACCGGCGCAATGACAGGCGCATCGCCCGCGGGCTCCGCACCCAGGGCGTCCCCTGGGCGAACGCGCGCAAGACCCGTCACGGCACAAATACCGCCAGCGGCAACTTCTTGGGCAAGCTCATACTTCTCGCCGTTATAGATGCGTACCTGATCGACCTTCCGCTCCCATGCCTCGGCACCGGAGCGTCCGTTAATCATCTGCTTGGCATGCAACGTGCCGCCGGTCACTTTAACCCATGCCAAGCGCTCGCCGCGATCCCCGCGGCTGACACGATAGACGCGCGCGGCAAACTCCGGGAGCCACGCCTGTTCACGCATCAGCGCGCATATACCATCCAGCAGCTCGTCCACACCTCGGTCCTTGAGCGCCGAGCCAGCAAAGCAGGGAAAGAGCTTGCGCTCGGCAACCATGCGCGACAGCGTTGCGACAGAAAGCTCACCCGCATCGAGAAACTCCTCGAGCGCCGCCTCGTCCAACGCAGCAGCGTCCTCCCGAACGGCGCCGCCCGCCAGCAGTTCGCTGGCGTCTAGGCAGCCTTCGGAAAGACGCTGCCCGAGCTGTGCCAGCAAAACATCGCGGCCGGGATTCTCCAAATCGATTTTGTTGATAAAGATGAACGTCGGGATGTCATAGCGCGCAAGCAGGCGCCACAGGGTTTCGGTATGCCCCTGCACGCCATCGTTGGCACCCACAACCAAAATCGCGTAGTCCAGGGCGCGCAACGTGCGCTCAGCCTCGGCCGAAAAATCGACGTGGCCGGGCGCATCCACGAGCATGACGTGGGTATCACCGTGGTCGAGCACGGCCTGCGACGAGAAAATCGTAATGCCACGCTCGCGCTCGATCTCGTTCGTGTCCAGATGCGAATCGCCATCGTCCACGCGGCCGCGCTTGCGAATGCGACCCGCGTTGAACAGCATGGCCTCGGCCAACGTGGTCTTGCCGGCATCGACATGCGCCAAGATTCCAACGACCGCTTGCTTCGACATGGCTCTCCTCTTATTACAAGCCCATCGCACGCGGCAACGGGCGTTCACGCTCCACACTGGATGATACAATTTACGGGCCGGCGGGCGAAACGGGCCCTATCCCCCGACCGAGCTCATCGCCCCGCGTTGCCGCGCGGCGATTTTCGTAGGTTCGCGCCTTGCGAAAGCCGGCACCTCCCCATTTTGTCTGCCCGGGCTCATCTGGGGCGATAACAACGCGAGCCCCACAACAACGCGTTTTACCAAAAATGGCCCCACTCGGGGCCATTTTCATTTCGGTGAAACGCTGGTATGTGACTCGGCCTTTATGCCTCGCGCAGCCAATCAAACGCGACGCGCGGCGTACCGTCCGACACATATACGATACCGGCGCGCTTAAACCCGGCCTTGGCGATGGCGCCCTGCATAGGCAGGTTATCTTGGTGCGTGTCGATACGCAGATGGTCGATACGTTCCTTGGCAAAGGCAAACATCGCAGCCGCGATACCGCGCACGTTGCCGTCGGACGCCACACGGTGCAGCACGGCGTACGGAGTGTCGCTACGCCATTGACCATCCTCAATTACGTCATAGCACTCGTCCGGACCCGGTAAAAAGGCAAACGTCGCAACCACGCGACCGGCGACTTCACACACGTAACTACCACCAGCGGCAATATCGGCAGCCAGTTGCTCGGCCGAAGGCGTGCCCTCGGGCCACTGCGTGGCGTTGCCATGCGTGCGCATAAAGGCGCGGGCCGCGTCATAGATGGCCATGACGGCGGGAATGTCGGTATCGAGGGTTTTTCTGATCATCACGCGGCGGCCTCACGTTTATTGGTATCACTTTGATTGAGCAATGATACCAGCGTTTGAAGAGGGGCGCGAAGCAGATGGGAAGCAAAAAGCGAGCCGCCTGGTCAAAGGCCAAAAGCGAGTTTTTGGGCGCTGCTACCGGCGGCGATATGAGCGACCTGTTTGCGCGCGAGGACGAGCGCCGCGACGCCCTGGACGCCGAGCGCGATGAAGCCTGGCGCTACAAGTCGTGCGAACGCAAAAACCGTTACGACACGCGCGCCGAGGCCGAGGCCGTTATGGCCGACTGCGAAAACCGCGGGCGGCGTGGTTTGGCCTGCTACAAATGCGAATACTGCGGTGGATGGCACCTGACGTCGCACCCTTGGAAATAGGCACTGCATCGGCACAGCATTGACGGAGCGCCAGCCATCGCACGCAAGCTACGGGCGCGGCGGCACCAAAACATCGTAACGAACGGCCTTGCCCGCAAGCTGATAGCTCGGCTTAACGCCGGCAAGCAGCGGCCCCTTCACCGGCCGCTTGATAACGACCTTGCGCGGGTGCACCGCGAGCGCAGCTTCGACCAGTGTTTCCTCATCGGCACACGGCTGCTCCAAATGGTGCAAGAGTTGAAACTTCTTTTTCACCGCCGCGCTCTTGGTGCGCTCGGGAAACATGGGGTCCAGATACACCACGTCGGGAGCTGCAAGCTCGTCCCGCTCGATCAGCCCAGCTGTATGGCGAAGGCCGGCAATGCTGTCCTCGCCCGAATGAAGGCGCATGCGAGCCACGGCAACCGCAAGCGCCGGATCATCCGCCGCGCGCTCCAAAGCATCCTGAAGGAGCGCCGCGATCACGCAGTCCTGCTCATACAGATCGACGGTAAAGCCCGCGGCAGCCAGCAGCAGCGAATCCTCGCCAAAGCCTGCCGTGGCATCGATTGCCCACGGGCACTCGACGCCTTTTGCGCGCGCAGCCTTTACCAACAACTCTTGCTGCAGACGGCCCTGCTTGAGCCGCGGCAGCATGCGGGTAAAATCGGCACGCAGCTCCATCGAGCCGTCGGTGAGCGTGAGCCCCTCGGACGTCCCGGTCAGCTCAAGCCCCGCGGCCCGAGCAACAGAAAAGGGATCGACGACGCCCATGGGTACTCCTTAGCAAGCAAAACGAATACGTGAGCGCCGTTTATGTCGGCACCCAACCGTCCGCTATTGTCCCACATGCGACATGGCCCACAGCATCCCAATGCAAAGCACCGCCATCAATCCCGTGCACACGGCAGCGATCACAGAATCACCCATGCGCCTTCCCAACGACCGCGGCTCATGCACTTGCCCTGCTCCGTACATCATGGCTCCTCCTTCGGTCCAGCTCTTACCATGGACCCATCATCGCAGCGCCGCGCATACGCTGCCATCGATTTGACTTACGCCCAGCTTTCCTTTTTGAAAGGTTGGGTTTGGCTGCGCGGGCTCAATGCGCTTTCAAACGCATGCATCGCCGCGTTGAACTACAATGTGCTTCACCATATGTGCAGTACATTGGGTGCGCCAAGTTGGCGTACTCGTATCGAAAGGACCAGCCATGAGCTTCACTCGCAAGACTCTCAAAATCCTTGCTCTCATCTACTTTGTTTTGGGCATCGCCAGCCTCGTCACCGCCGGCGTCGGTATCGCCACGGGCGGTCTCGATTCCACGTACGGTTCGTACGCCACGCTCGCAGCGGTCGTGCTTGTCGCCAAGGGTCTCGTCGACCTTGCCGCAGGCGTCGCCGGTATCAAGGGCGCCAACAAGCCTTCGCAGGTGGACGGCGCGTTTAAGCTCGGTATTGTTGCCGCGGTCGCCACGCTTGCCCAAGCGGTGCTCACGCTTCCCGCGTTTGGCGGCGACGCCATCAACTTTGGCGCCTTTGTCATCGTGGTGTACGACCTGTTCTTTGTTCAGCAGGCACACGCCGTTAAGGCCGAGAACAAGGACCGCCTATAAGCGCTCGCTTCTCATAACCTCTGCAGCCAAGCAACTAAAAAGGGCCGATCGCGCATCTCCGCGGTCGGCCCTTTACGTTTGCCCAGATAAAACCTACCAAAAAACCTGTCCCTTTTTGGCAGGTTGTTAGCCGTGGCGGTACTCGGCGATGATGAAGTCGATATCGGTTTGGAGCGTGTCCAGGTTTGCCAGGCGCTCTTTGTCGGCGGGGCGCGTGCGGTAGTAGTACGGCGTCATCTGAAACACCGCCTCGATGTCGGCCTGCGTCTGAAGCGTAATATTCGCAGATACCCGCTGCGTTCCGACTAACTCGAGCTCGGTGGTCTGCGGCAGCTTCTCATCGTTAAGGTACGGCGTGTCGTAGAGCACTTCCTTGAGCCCAAACAGATGACGAGCGCCCGGCACCACGGTGTAGAGCGAGCCCTCTGGCGCCAGCACGCGGGCAAACTCACGCTCGTTAAAGGGAGCAAAGAGCTCGGTCACCATATCGAAGGCGCAATCGGCCACGGGGATGTCCTTCATGTTGGCCACGAAGTAGGTCGCATCGCCGCGCTTGGCGGCCAGGCGCACCATTTCTTTGCCCAAATCAAACCCGTAAGCGTCCACGCCTTGCACCGCGCCCATGGCGCTGGTGTAGTAGCCCTCGCCACAGCAAATATCGAGCAGCGTCATGGGACAGTTCGTAGACGCGGCACGTCCAGACACCCGCTCGCGCACCAGCTCAACCATCGCATCGCGCAACGGCGCATAGTAGCCGCGGTTCAGAAAGTCACGTCGGCTGCGCGCCTGCGACTTGGGATCGCCCATGGAATCGCCGCTCTTGGACGAGCGTAGGAGGTACAGATAGCCCTCGCGCGCGCGGTCAAACCGGTGTCCGCCCGCGCATGCAGCACCGCGCTCATTGTCCGCCAACGGCTCATGGCAAACGGGACACAACAACATGGCAACTCCTTAGCGCGAACAACACAACGCCCACCATTGTCGCACGCCTTCCCCACCTAGTCATTGGGGACGTTCTTAAACGACTAGTCGTTTAAGAACGTCCCCAATGACTAGTCGATTAGGAGTATCATCGTCTGCGCAAATAGGCACGAAAGAGCATATTAGAGATTGAGAGCGTATGGCTGATACCGCATCTAAGCACATTGACATGACCACCGGCTCGCTGTGGCGCAATATTCCCCTGTTCGCCTTCCCCGTGGCCGCCACGAGCATCTTGGAGCAGCTGTCGAACCTCATCGCCACGGTCATCATCGGTAACTTCTCGGGCGACCAGGGAACCCTCGCCATGGCGGCGGTCGGCTCCAATGTTC
>CAJLUE010000018.1 GCA_905209765.1 uncultured Collinsella sp.
GTGCGGCCTTTCGGCCTCGCTCGAGGTTCTTATCCTGGCACGCATTGTTCAGGGCGTCGGTTGCGCGGCGGCCATGGCTAACAACATGGGTATCATCACCGAGTCGTTTCCGGCGCGCGAGCGCGGTCGTGCTATGGGTATTCTCGCGACCTTCGTGGCCCTCGGCATGATGTGTGGCCCCGTGCTCGGCGGCATGCTGGTGGCAAGCTTTCCCTGGGAGAGTATCTTCCTCATCAACCTGCCCATTGGCGTCATCTCGTTTATCGTGGGGCTCTACACGCTGCCGCATGTTAAGCCGGAGGCCGGCGAGCGCCCCATGTCGCTGGCGGAGGCCGCGCGTCGCTGCTTTGCAAATTCGGCCTTCACCATCAACCTTGCCTGCATGCTCATCGTGTTCGTTGGTATTGGCGCATCCGAGTTTATTCTTCCGTTCTATTTTCAGGATGCGCACGGGTTTGGTTCTGACATCTCTGGACTGCTCTTTTTGGCACTACCGATGGTGAATGCCTTTATCGGTCCGCTATCGGGTACGGTTTCGGACCGTGTTGGCTGCGAGGGTCCTACGGCGGTTGGCCTGGGCGTGTACGCGTGCGGTCTCTTTGCGGTAAGCACGCTCGACGAGCACTCTTCCATCCTCGTGATTGTGTGCTGCGTCGCATTTATGTCGTGCGGTACATCGATTTTCCAAAGCCCCAATAACTCGCTGTATATGGGCTCGGCTCCGCGCGAAGCGCTTGGCTTTGCTGGCAGCCTGGGTAGCCTTGCGCGCTATGCGGGTATGGCGGTGGGCATTACGGCGGCATCACATATCCTATATGGGCAGATGAGCGTGGCGATGGGCGAGACTGTGACCAGTATTGTTGCAGGTCGTCCGGATGTGTTCCTGTTTGGTTTTCGCTCGGTGTTCTACGTGCTCATGGCTGTGGCCGCTGTGGGCTTTGCGCTTGCCATGGTGCGTTTGGTGAGGATGCGCCCCCGCCATTAGCTTGTGGCGGCAGGCTTGCCACGAATCGGGCCTATCTACTGGTCTTGCAGCTTTATAGTGCGATGCGGCTTGTGGGGCGGGCGGGGGTCGGTCCGTGGTAGACTATCGAACAACGTTTATTAATCGCGCGGTATCGTTGCCGCGAGAAGGGGTTGCGCCATGCAGGAGCTTGAGGATCGTATTCGCCATGACGGCATCGTAAAGGCCGGTAACGTCCTTAAGGTTGATGCCTTCCTCAACCACCAGTGCGACGTTGAGCTGTTCGACCACATGGGCGCCGAGTGGGCCCGTCTGTTCGAGGGTGTCGAGATCAACAAGATCCTGACGATCGAGGCTTCGGGCATTGGCATGGCTTGCATCGCGGCTCAGCATTTTGGCGGCGTGCCGGTGGTCTTTGCCAAGAAGGCCCAGTCCATCAATCTCGACGGTGAGCAGTACGCCACGACCATCTACTCCTTTACCAAGCAGAAGGAGTACCCGGTTATCGTGGGTAAGCGTTTCCTTTCCGAGGGCGATAAGGTCCTGATTATCGACGACTTCCTGGCCAACGGCTGCGCGCTTGAGGGTCTTATTAAGATCTGCGAGGCTGCGGGCGCCGAGGTTGCCGGCATTGGCATCGCCGTCGAGAAGGGCTTCCAGGGCGGCGGCGATAAGCTCCGCAAGCGCGGTTTCCGCGTCGAGAGCCTGGCCCGTATCGCCGAAATGGACTGCGAGAACGGCGAGATCACCTTCGCCTAAGTGCGCAACACAAGCGATTGGTATGCGATGTGACAAAGGGACTGTCCCTTTGTCACATTTTTTGTATGAGAGGAGGTGTCGATATGGATGAGAATAAAATGGGATGGCGCGAGTATGCGCGCTATGCCGAGATGCCGGTCGAGGAGTTGGCGTGCGATTGCGAGGTGCAGGTGTTTCGCGCGACGGGTCCGGGCGGACAGGGCGTGAACACGACGGACTCGGCGGTGCGCATGAAACATATCCCTTCGGGGATTGCCGTAACGGCGCGCGAGAGCCGTAGTCAGTTCCAAAACCGTAGTAGCTGCCTGCGTAAGCTGAGGGCAGAGCTTGAGCGTCGCGGGCGTCCACCGCGCCGACGCGTAAAGACCAAGGTGCCTCAGCGATCGCGCCAGCGCAGACTCAACGACAAGCACTTCAACGCGATTAAAAAGGCCAACCGTCGCAAGCCGGGCGGGGAGGAGTGATTCTCTCAATAAGTTGCGGTGAAATAGGGACTGTTTTGCGGTTTTAGCTGCATAAACAGTCCCTATTTCACCGCAACTTAGGTGGGGTTAGCGGGTTGGGTGCCAGACGTGGAGGGCGCCGGCGAGGATGTCCACCTCGATGCGCGAGGCGACGATGGACTCGCCGTCGGCTTGGATGGGGTAGTCGGGCTCCTCGAACGTGAGCTCGGCATGACGGCAGCGACGCATGCGTACCGGCGGCAGCTTGGTGTGGTGGCCGTCCTTGGCCGAAAGAAACATGGGCAGGGCAATCGCACGGGGGACGGGGCCGCAGGCGTAGCAGACGTCGAGTATACCGTCACAGGGGTCGGCATCGGGACAGATGCGATAGCCCGAACCATAGGTGGGCCCCAACTGAATGGTCATGATAATCGCCCGCACGCGCTCGGCGGGCGCACCGTCAAAACTCACTGTCATGGGGTAGTTGCGATAGCGCAGGCCAAACTGCTCAAGTCCCGAGAGGGTGTAGAGCGGAGCGCCCGTCAAGCCCGTCTTTTTGCGCAGCTCGGTGGTGCCAAGGCCGATGGCGGCATCGATGCCGACCGAAAGCGTCTGGTCGTAGTACTCAACGGCAGCCTCGCCGCTGCCGCTCGCAGGGCTCCACGAGCGAATGCGCCCGATGTCCTGACGCTGCAGCTCGCAGGTGAGCAGCGCGCCAAAATCCTTGCCGGAGAAATCGTCAATGCCGAGTGTTTGGGCAAAATCATTGCCGGAGCCTACGGGCAGGACGGCAAGCGCCGGTCGAACCGCCTCTTCTTGCGCCATCAAGCCATTGACGACCTCGTGGATTACGCCGTCGCCGCCGAGCGCGATAACCGTGCGGTAGCCCTGAGCCTGTGCGGCCAGTTCCTTGGCGTGTCCCATGCGCTCGGTCAGCACCAGGTCAAACTGGGATGCACGTGCGGTCATGTCCAAAAAGCGCTGCAGGCGCTCGGCAACTTCGCGCGCCGCACCCGACTGGGCGGCTGGGTTGGCGATGATGAGCGTGCGACCAAAATCAGTTGCGTGCATGGGGCGACTCCCGGCGTATGACGTGACGGTGCGGTCGCGCTCAGGTCGAATTGCCCCCGATTGTGGCTGCACGGCGAATACTTACGTCTACTCTATCAGGTCGTTGTGGCGCTCGATAGCATCCGCTACTGTACCGCCCTCATCCACAATAAGCGAACGGCGCTTGGGCGAGATGATGCGCTGGGCGGGGTACACGCCGCGGTGCCCGCCGACGAGATAGCTGATAAACGCCACGATGACAAAGAAGCCCGCGGCCGTGCCGTGGAACAGGTCGATGGCCATCATGCAGGTGGTGATGGGCACGTTAAGGCCGGCGCAGAACACGCCGAGCATGCCCAGCGCCGCCAGAAAGCTGGGGCCGATTCCGACGAGGCAACCGATCCAGCCGCCGAGCGCCGCACCGATACCAAACAGGGGCGTGACCTCGCCGCCTTGGAAGCCGGCACCCAGGGTGAGCGCTGTCACCACGAGCTTGATGGCTGCGTCGGCAAGGGTCGTGTTACCGGCGAACCCTGCGCCCGAGAGCCAGGTGGCAAGGCCGGCATACTTCCAGGCGTCGAGCGTCGCGTAGGCCGCGAGCACCACGAGCGCGCCCACGAGTGCGCGAGTAAGGTAGTTGGTGATAAAGCGGCCGTACAGGCTCTTGACGGTACGAACCGACCAGGCAAAGAGACGTGCGGTGAGACCAAAGATGATGGCGCTGATGACTACGATGACAACCGTCCGTGGTGTCATGTTGGGAACGCTGGCGATAACATTCGCCTCGTACTCGGTTCCCAAGGCAAGCGACGTAAAGTAGCCGGTAAACGAGGCGACCAGGCAGTAGATGCCTGCGGTGTAGTCAATCTTGCCGATAAAGCACATCTCCATGCCAAAGAAAGCTCCGGCAAGGGGCGAACCGAATACGGCGCCAAAGGCCGACGAGATGCCGGCGAGCATGAGGTCGTGGTGGTCATGCTTTTTGAGGTGGGCGAGGCTCGAGATGTTGCTGGCGATGGTGCCGCCAATCTGCACCGCAGCCCCCTCGCGACCGGCCGATCCGCCGGTGAGGTGCGTGAGCGTGGAGCAGACGAAGGTGAGGACGGCCATGCGCATATGGATAAGGCGTGTGCCCAGGGCGGAGTCGATGACCAAGTTGTTACCGCGTTTGGCGGCAAGACCGTGGTTTTTGTACACCCATGCGGTGGCAACGCCCACAACGGGAAGCAGTGCGTAAATCCACGCATGGTGCTCGCGATAGTCGGTCGCGATATTCAGCGAGGCCAAAAACGCCCAGGCGGCAACGCCCATGGCGAGAGAGACGATGACGACGAGTACGAGCAACTTAGCGCTCGCGAGTAGGTTGCGGGCGTTGCGGCGCGTGTCGGCAGCCAAGAGCTGCTCGGAGCGGGTGATCTGATGCCTGCCTGCCGTGATGACGTCGTTCAGGGAGAAAAAGCCGCCGTCGTCGAGCGGCTGGGAATGATCCTGCGTTTCGTTTGCGCTTTCGGTTTTGTCGTTATGAGCCATACGTTCCTCTTTTAGGTTGCAACGCAAGCATTATAAAACGCGGTAAACGCGACGAGCCGGTGGGTTGGTTTCCATTCTGTTTCGCGGCCTGCAACCGACAGATGTATTTGCGGGTACAGACCGAGTCGCGGCCGTGCATCGGGGGATTATACTGAGACAAGCATAAAGAATCGGCGCCCCTGTTGTGCGCCGTGGCATTAAGAGGTGCATATGGCAGAGAAACTCATTCCGCTGGATGACGCACAGTCGATTGTCCTGTCGCACGTTGCTCCGACGGATCTCATCGAGATTCCCGTGTGGCAGGCGGCTGGTTTTCCCTTGGCCGAGGACGCGGTGGCCGATATCGACATCTCGCCGTTTGCCAACAGCGCTATGGACGGATATGCCGTGCGCTCGGCGGACTTGGCGCAGGCGTCTGGTGAGGCGCCGGTGACGCTCGACGTTATCGGACACGAGGCTGCGGGCCATGTGTTTGAGGGCGCTCTTGGCCCGGGCGAGACGGTCCGCATCATGACGGGCGCGCCGGTACCCGAAGGTGCCGATGCCGTGGTGAAGTACGAGATCGTCGATGTGCTCGACGGCGATGGCAACGAGGGCTCGCACGTTCGCTTCTCGGCGCCGGCCAAGGTAGGGGAGAACGTTCGCTCTGCCGCCGAGGAGGCCCATGCCGGCGATGTTGTGATGCGCGCCGGCGAGGTCGTGGCTCCGGCCGGCGCCGGCTTGCTGGCAAGCGCCGGATACGCGAGCGTAAAGGTACACGCTGCCCCGCGTGTGGGCATCATCTCGCTGGGCACGGAGCTGGTTGCGCCGGGTGAACTGCCGGCGCGCGGTCAGATTCGCGATTCCAACTCCTCGGCGTTGATGGCCGAGGCACTCGATGCGGGAGCCGAGCCCGTGTTCTACGGCATCGCGCCCGACGATGAGCAGGCGATTGCCGAGCTGGTGCATCGCGCCACGCGAGAGTGCGATTTTGTCATTACGAGCGGTGGTGCCTCGGCGGGCGACTACGACTACGTGACGACGCTCGTCCGGCGCGAGGGCGAGGTACTGTTCGATCGAATCTCGATGCGTCCCGGCAAGGCCATCACGTTTGGCCTGCTTGGGGGCAAGCCGTATTTGGGGCTTTCGGGCAATCCAGCGGCGGCGTATGTGGGCTTTGAGATGCTCGCGCGCCCGGCGATTCGCAAGATGCGCGGTTTTGCCGAGGGGGCGCGTCCCGTGCAGCAGGCGATATTGGCGCACGGCGTGAAGAAGCGCCAGGACCGACGCTTCTTCGATCGCGCCACGGTTTTGCGCGACCCCGAGACCGGTGAGCTGTTGGTGACCGAGGCCAAGACGCAAAATTCGGCGCTGCTCGGCACGATGCAGCGGGCCAACTGCCTGTTGCGTATTGACGAAGGACCGTGCGAGCTCAAGGCGGGAGATGTCGTGGACGTTGTTCGCGTCGACCTGCCTGAGGGAACGGTGCTATAGGAGGATCGCTATGGAGTTGAAGATTTCGATCGTGACGTGCTCGGACACGCGCGACCTTGCCCAGGACGAGGCTGGAGCCGCGCTCGAGGAGCTTATCGAGGCACAGGGCTGGACGGTCGCCTCACATGTGGTCGTGCGCGACGACGTCAGCGAGATTGGTGATGCCGTTGTGGAAGCCGCCGATGAGTGCCACGCCAACGTCGTGCTCACCTGCGGCGGTACGGGGCTTTCGATGCGCGATGTGACGCCCGAGGCGACGCGTGCCGTCTGCGACCGCGATGTGCCGGGTATTGCAGAGGCGATTCGCGCATACTCCATGACCAAGACGCGCCGCGCCATGCTCTCGCGCGCTATTTGCATGCAACGAGGTCATACACTTGTCGTAAACTTTCCCGGTTCCACGAAGGCCGCCCGCGAAAGCTGGGAGGCCATAGCGGACCAGCTGGAGCATGCGGCCCAGATGACGGCGGGCGGCGGACACGCCAAATAAGCGCACTACCTGCGGCGGAGCGACCTTACGGGCCGCTTCGCCTTTGTTTTCCGCCGAAGCGACGCCGAGGCGCACGCTAACTCGAAACTATATTCTCTGGCGAGAATAATTTCTCACTATCATTATTCGCGCAGAAGTATAATCTGGTTGCAGATTAAAGCCCGCGGTGGGGTACCCGGGCACAAGGTCCGAAAGGGTTGAATATGTTCGATATGGTTTCTCGCCGCGGATTCGCCTCGCTTTCTGCTGTCGCCGCTGCCGGCCTTGGTCTTGCCGGCTGCTCGGGCAGCAAGACGTCCGAGCCGGCCGGATCCGATGCCGGTTCTGCTAAGGCATCTTCCAAGAAAGCTGTCGAGCTGCAGGTCTTTGCTGCTAACTCCCTCGAGAAGGCCCTTCCCGAGGTCCAGGAGCTCTACACCGACCAGACCGGCACCACCTTTGCCGATACGCAGTTTAAGGCCTCCGGCGACCTCGTTGAGCAGATGAAGGCCGGCGCCACGGTCGACGTGCTCATCACCGCTTCCAAGGGCACCATGGATGACGCTGAGACCGCCGAGCTCGTCGACGCTGATACGCGTGAGGACATGTTCGTCAACGACCTCGTGATTATTCGCGCTGAGGGCTCCGACACCAAGATCGAGGCCATCGCCGACGTCGCGAATCTGGACGGCAAGATCGCCATTGGCGACGCCAAGACCGTCCCCGCCGGCAAGTACGCCAACCAGGCGCTGGCTTCCGTGGGCCTCTACACCGGCACCGAGGGCGACGACGGCGAGTATACTCCCGAGATCGCCGACAAGGTGGCCCTGGCCGATAAGGTCGGTACCGCTGCCGCCTACGTCTCTACGAGCGACTGCGTGGCTGGTTTTGTCTACAGCTCCGACATCTTCCGCTACGACGGCATCGAGGAGGCCTTTGTGTGTCCCGAGGATTCGCACAAGCCCATCGTGTATTCGGGTGCCGTTGCCGAGAGCTCCGAGCACGCCGACGAAGCCAAGGCGTTCATCGACTTCTGTCTGACCAACAAGAAGGCTCAGAAGATTTGGGCCAAGTACGGCTTTGAGCTTTCTGCGTAGTGCGGCTTGGCGCGATAATTCCATCGTTTTGTGTTTCACTCCGTCCTTGTATTCGCTTGGAGCTTTTCGTGCTTAATAGATTCCGCATGCTCGTCGCCTGTGCTTTGACCTTCGCGCTTTGCTGGGTGCCGGGATTTGCGTTTGCTGGGGACGCTGAGGACGGGACCCAGGCTGCTGCGACCGCTCATGGGCTTTCCTATGGGATCGAGGGTTTTGAGCGGTTGGCAAAGGGGACCACTCGTGCCATGGAGGGCCAGCCTGAGGGCTACCGGTTTCCCGTTGACGAGGACGTGGACCTTGTAGTGGCGCCTGCTGCCGATCGCGTTGTGGCGTGGATATCGCCTAAGGCGGTCGAGAAATATGGATTGGATCCGCAGGACAACGAGTGCGTATCGGGTCTCAAGGCCCTCGTCTGTGACCTCGACAGCGCAAACTGCATGGGAGGTGCGCGGCTGGGGGACGTTGATCTTCCTTGGTATGTCACGGCGGAAACAACGTTTGATGCCGGCGGGTATACCTATGGCTTTGACGAGCGCGGTGCGGATGGGGACCGCTATGTGGTGATTGCATCAGCCTCTGGTGATGCCAAGGGCGGCGCGCGTTGGCTTGATAGCGCTCAAATGGTAGAAGCGTCGTCTGTCGTGTTGCGGGACGAGCAGGGGCCCTTGACCTCTCTGGCCTCCTTTTTGGGCGACATCGACTATCGCCCGTTTTGGGTTTCCATCAAAACGAGCGGCCTTGCCCTGCTGATCTCCTTTGTGCTGGGCCTGTTTGCCGCGTGGAAGACCATGGGTACCTCGAGTCGCATCAAGGGCCTGCTCGACTCGGTCTTTACCATCCCCATGGTGCTGCCGCCTACGGTGTGCGGCTTTTTGCTCCTTATGCTGTTTGGCCGCTCGACCAGTGTTGGCCAGTGGCTTATCGCGCACGGCGTCTCGATTGTCTTTACGTGGCCGGCGGCGGTGATCTCTGCCGTGGTGGTGTCGTTCCCGCTCGTCTATCGTACGGCACTCGGAGCCTTCGAGAGCCTCGACACGCAGATGCTCGATGCGGCGCGAACCCTTGGCTGGTCCGAGCGTCGCATCTTCGCCAAGCTTATGATGCCGCTTGGCTGGCCCTCGATTGCCGCCGGCACGGTGCTCGCCTTTGCCCGCGCCATGGGCGAGTTTGGCTGCACCCTGTTTTTTGCGGGCAACTACGCCGGTATTACGCAGACCATTCCCATTGCGATTTACTTTGAGTGGATGGGCGGCAACACGTCGGTGGCCCTCTTTTGGGTCGTGGTCGTAATTGCGTTCAGCTTCCTGGTCATCCTATTCATCAACATGTACACGGCGCATTCGCAAAAGTATCGCGAGCGTGGTCTCTCCCGTACGGAGCGCAAACAGGCCAAAGATCTCGCCGGACAGGGCGATTCGCTCGATCCCGTCGGTGGCGATGCGCTGCGTATCGATCGCGAAGCGCTGGCCGAGCTCATGCGCGATGATGCGGCGCCGCAGGGAGGTCGATAAGCCATGTCGCTCGTTCTGGATATCAAAAAGCGCTATCCGGGGTTCACCCTCAACATCCAACTCGAAGCCGGCGAGGAACGCGTGGCCCTGCTTGGTGCCTCGGGCTGCGGCAAGAGCTGCACCTTGCGCTGCATTGCCGGCGTGGAGACGCCCGACGAGGGCAAGATCGTCGTCAACGGCGTGACCTTTTTTGACTCGGCCGCGGGCATCAACCTGTCGCCCCAGGAGCGAAAATGCGCCCTACTGTTCCAAAACTATCAGCTGTTTCCCAATATGACGGTGGCCGATAACGTATGCGCCGGTGTAAAGGATGCGGGCGACGCCGCGGCGCGCAAAAGGCTGGCCGAGCGCTATCTGGGCATTTTCGGTCTGGCCGATTTTGTCGATCGCTACCCCGCGCGACTCTCGGGCGGGCAGCAGCAACGCGTGGCGCTTGCCCGTATGGTGGCGGCGCATCCGGGCATTTTTATGTTCGACGAGCCCATGAGCGCGCTTGATTCCTATCTTAAGAGCGCACTCGAGCAGAACATGCTCGACCTGTTCGATGTATGCAACCGCACCGTGCTCTACGTGAGCCACGACATCGACGAAGCGTGCCGCCTGTGCCAGCGCATCTGCGTTATGCACGACGGGCATGTTGAGGAGATCGGCTCCGTCGAGGACGTGGTTCGCCGCCCGCAGACGCTGGCAGCACTGCGCCTGACGGGCTGCAAGAACACAAGCAGGGCGCGCAAAATCGGCGACGAAGAGGTTGAGGCCCTCGACTGGGACATGACCTTTAATGTGGGTCGCGCAGTTCCCGATAATGTGGCGTACCTGGGCATTCGCGCAAGCTACTTCCATGTGGACAACCGTGCCGAGCGGGGTCGCAACAGCTATGACCTGCACGTGGCCCGTGTGAGCGATTCGCGCTTTGAGCGGCTGGTGCTGCTGGACGTGCCGCGCGTCGATGCGCCCACGCGTCTGCAGTGGAAGGTCAACAAGGTGGGCGTGCCTGTCGACGAGTTGCCGCAGGCGGGGGAGACCTTGCGCATGCATTTTGATGCGAGCAGGATTCATTTGGTCTGTCGGTAATGCGGTGGGCGATGCGGTCGAGGAGGTAGTCCTCGACCGCTTTGTTTTCACCTTGCCGTTCGCCGATTTCTACATGACAAAATCTTATCAGTCTGATAACTATTTATCAGACAGCGAGATGCTCGCATCCCGAAGCTGTCGTACACGTGTCGGCGGTGTTCGTCTGGATGATGACCGCTGATATAGTTTCCTTCAATAAGAAAAAAGGAGGGTGCGCCGGTGCTGCAGATGACATATTCGCGTCGCGTTGCCGCGCGCTCCCTGTATATGGCTCGGAGCCGCATATGAGCAGGTATGTTCACGGCTCCGGGAGAGACGACGCACAACTAAATAATCAGCTGCAAAGCAGGTTCCCCAAAATTCCGGGTTTTCGCGCGGCTGGGTTTTCGCCACCCACCGTGCAGCAATACCGTAGCTATTCATTTTTGGTTCGAGAGGGGAACCGCCATGGCTGAAGAATTCGATTTCCATCCGATGTGGGAGAGCCTCGGCATGAATCTTGCCGACCACGACATGCTGCTGGGCGCCGTGGGCCAGATGTACGGCGATATGTTCCCGACGCAGAACAATCGCCCCAAGTCCACGTCCTACCTGGATTTTGTCGCCACCAACATCCACAGCGGCCGTATTAAGGAGATGCTCGACAAGAAGGAGGCCGGCGAGGCCACCAAGATCGTCGGTTCGTTCTGTGTGTACGTGCCCGAGGAGATCGTGCTTGCCTGCGATGGCATTCCCGTTGGTCTGTGCTCGGGTGCCGACTGGGCGACCGACAAGGTCGAGGAGCATCTGCCGCGCAACACCTGCCCGCTCATCAAGAGCTTTGCCGGCTTTAAGCTGGGCGAGGTCTGCCCCTACATCGAGTCGAGTGACCTGGTGGTGGGCGAGAACACCTGCGATGGCAAGAAGAAGGCTTATGAGTTTTTTGCCACGCAAAAGAACATGTACGTCATGGATATTCCCAACGTACACGACGAGTCGACGCTCGTGACCTGGAAGGCCGAGGTCAAGAAGCTCGCGGCCAAGATCGAGGACGAGTGCGGCGTCAAGATTACGCCCGAGCGCCTGAAGGCTGCCATCCACGCCGTCAACGAGAAGCGTCGCGCCCTGCAGCGTCTGGCTGCGACCCGCGCTGCCGATCCGGCGCCCATCAGCGGTCTCGACAGCCTGCTGACCGTTCAGGCCGCTTTTATGGATGACACGCCGCGTCTGACCGGAGCCATTAACGATATGGCGGCTGAGTGCGAGCAGCGCGTTGAGGCTGGCGAGGGCGTGGCGCCCAAGGGCACCAAGCGCATCCTGTACACCGGTACGCCCATGGCCGTGCCCAACTGGAAACTGTTCAACCTCATCGAGAAGGCCGGCGGCGTTGTGGTAGGAGAGGAGTCCTGCACGGGCTCGCGCTACTACAAGGACCTGGTCGACGAGTCCGGCGAGACGGTCGACGAGATGCTCGATGCCATTGCCGAGCGCTACTTTAAGATCAACTGCGCCGTCTTTACGCCCAACGACCAGCGTATGAAGGACATTGTCCAGATGGCCAAGGACCTGCATGCCGACGGCATCGTCGACGTGGCCCTGCAGTTCTGCACGCTCTACGAGATGGAGTCGTTTGCCGTGGAGAAGGCCGCCGAGGAGGCGGGCATCCCGTTTATGCACATCACGACCGACTACGCCGGCGAGGATGCCGGTCAGCTCCAGACCCGCATCGAAGCCTTCCTCGAGACGATTTAGCCGCACCTGCGCTAAGCCGTGCCGCCGGGTGTTCCTATCCACGCGATAGGGATTTCTCCGTTGCCATGTCGGCCGGTGTCCGGATGCGCCGCAGGGCGCCGATCGGCTTCGCATAACTGCCGGGGCGGGGGGATTTCCGCCGTCCCGGCAGATTCTATCTGTTTATTCAGACACGAAAGGAACTCAATGAACAACGACCTTTTCAAGGCGGGCGTTTCCCGTCGCGGTTTTCTGACCGGCTCCGCTGCCCTGTGCGTCATGGCGGGCCTCGGCCTCACCGGCTGCGGCGGTTCGGGCGCCGAGAGCGGTAGCGCCGCTGCCTCCGGCCAGGATGTGGAGTATCGCGACGAGCTGCAGATCGCGTTGCCGGCGAGCCCGGACGGTCTCGATCCGCACACCACGTCGTCGCTTGTGACCATGGACATCATCTGCAACGTCGTCGAGCCGCTCTTTGGCCTCGATAGCGACTACGAGCCCCAGCCCGTGCTGGCCAAGGGCTATGAGGTCTCCGACGACGGCCTGACCTACACCATCAAGCTGCGCGAGGGCGTCACCTTCCACAACGGCAAGGAGTTTGGCTCCGAGGACGTCGTGGCCTCGATGAACCGCTGGCTCACCGTCAACGACCGCGCCGCGAGCCTGCTGCCCGGCGCCACCTTCGCCGCCTCGGGCGACCACGAGGTCACCTGCACGCTGACCGAGCCCGCCGTCGACTTTCTGATCATCCTGGGCAACCACTCCCAGTATCCGGGCATCTTTCCCTCCGAGGTCATCGAGGCCGCGGGCGATACCGGCGTGACCGAGTGCGTGGGTACCGGTGCCTACAAGCTTGTGGAGTGGAAGCAGGACCAGTACATCCATCTCACCCGCTACGAGGACTATGTCGCCGCCCACGGCAAGGCTTCGGGCTACACCGGCAAGGTCTCCGCGCCCACCAAGGACATCTACTATCAGTTCGTGACCGAGGCCTCCACGCGCGTGAGCGGGTTTGAGACCGGCGAGTACGATATCGCTGGCGAGATTCCCACCGAGAACTACCACGACTTCGACGGCAACGACGACGTTAAGCTCTTCACCCATAACGCCGGCGTTCTGACCGCCTTCCTCAACATGAACGAGGGCGTCTTCGCCGACGAGGAGATCCGCAAGTGCGCCCTCATGGCTATCGACTGCGAGGCGGCCGCTCTTGCCGCCTATGGCGAGAAGGAGCTCTTCAACATCGATCCCAACCTTGGCAACCCCGAGAACACTCAGTGGGCGACTGACGCGGGCAAGAAGTACTTCAACCAGGCCGACGCCAAGGCCGCCAAGAAGGCCCTGGCCAAGACCTCCTATGCCGGTGAGACGGTCAAGCTGCTGACCACCCCCGACTACAAGGATATGTACAACGCCACCGTCGCGCTGCAGGAGCAGCTCGAGAAGGCCGGCTTCACCGCCGAGGTCGACAGCTACGAGTTCGCGACCTTCATGGACATCCGCTCCGGCAAGCCCGAGCAGTGGGACCTCTTTGTGGCCTCCACCAACTACAAGCCCATCCCGGCCCAGTCCCTCTCGGTCTCCAAGGCCTTCTATGGCCTGTCCGACGAGAAGGCGCTCAAGCTCGTGGCCGAGACCCGCACCGCCAAGGACACCGACGCCGCGGCCAAGAAGTGGGCCGAGGCTCAGGAGCGCCTCTATGAGATCGCCGTCATCGAGCCGCTTTGCCACTACGCTTCCATCACGGGCACCCAGGCAGACGTCGAGGACGTCGAGGTGCTCGACGGCGCCATCATCTGGAACGCCAAGCGTCCGGAGTAATGCAATAGATGGCGTGGCGGCTTGAGGGATCTGGTCCCCTGTGGCCGCCACGCCCTGTCCACGTTCAGAGGGGAAATAGACGCCTCGCATGTTGAAGTACACGCTCAAACGTATAGACGCGATGGTTCCGGTGATGCTCATCATCTCGGTCGTCGTGTTTTTGATTATCTATCTCACACCGGGTGACCTGGCTTCTTCGATGCTCGGCATGGAGGCTTCGGCCGACCAGATCGAGCGCGTCAATGATAGCCTGGGACTCAACGAGCCGCTGCCCCAGCGCTACGTTGAGTGGATGGGCGGCGTGCTTACCGGCGACCTGGGCGATTCGTATTTTATGCGCCAGCCCGTCACGCAGGCGATCGCCGAGCACTTTGGCCCCACGCTATCGCTCGCGCTTCTGGCACAGCTCATCGCGCTGTTGATTGCACTGCCCTGCGGCGTCGTCGCTGCCCTCAAACATGGGTCGCGCACCGACGCGGTCTTGCGTGTCGTTGCTCTTTTGGGCGTGGCGATACCCGGCTTTTTGATGGCGCTCATGCTTATGTGGCTGTTTGCCGTCACGTTGCGTGTGTTCCCGGTGGCCGGCTATGCGCCGCTATCGAAGGGCTGGTTCAGCCATTTACGCTATCTTGCGTTGCCGGGCATATCGCTTGGATGCGTGCAGGCGGCCCTGCTCATGCGCATGACCCGTTCGAGCGTGATCGAGGCCATGCAGCTCGACTGCGTCAAGACGGCGCGTGCCAAGGGCGTCTCCGAGGTTCGCGTGGTGCTGGCCCATGCCCTGCGCAACGCCGCGCTGCCGATTCTCACCTCGGTCGGCTATTCTTTTGGCGCCCTGATTACGGGCGCCGTGGTGACTGAGGCCATTTTTAACATCCCCGGTTTGGGTCAGCTGGTCACGAGCTCTATCGAGCGTCGCGACTATCCGGTGATTCAGGGCGTGCTGCTGGTCATCGCCTTGTTGAATTCGGTGATCAATCTGGCCGTCGACCTTGCCTACGGCGCTTTTGACCCGCGCGCTCGCAAATGGGGCGATGCATGATGGCAAACGTTAAGAAGGCTCTTGCCAACAAGGGGTTTGTGGTCGGCGGCTGCATTTTCCTGGCGATTGCGCTGATCGCGCTCGTCGGTCCGCTGGTGTGGACGGTTGATCCCAATGCGCAGGAGATGACGTTGCGACTTTCGGCACCTTCGCCCGCGCATCCCTTTGGCTGCGATGACTTTGGCCGCGACCTGCTTGCCCGCGTCATCGCGGGCGCGCGCGTGTCGCTTGGCGTTGGCATTGCCGTCACGCTTGCGACGAGTGCGCTCGGCTTGGTGATCGGCGCCTATGCGTGCTACAACGAGAGGCTTGATCATATTCTCATGCGCATCTGCGACGGCCTTATGTCCATTCCGGGCGTGCTTTTGGCTATCGCACTCATGGCCATGATGGGGGCGAGCGTGTGGAACGTCATCATCGCGCTCTCCATCGTCTATACGCCCAGCATGGCGCGCATCGTGCGCTCGCGTGCGATGGTGGTCAAGGAGGGGCCCTTTGTGGAGGCCCTGCGCGTGCAGGGCGCCTCGACCGCGCGCATCGTGTGGCTGCATATCGTGCCCAACGTGATGGCACCCTTCCTGGTGCAGGCGACCTTCGTCTTTGCCGAGGCCGTGCTTTCGGAGGCCGCCCTCTCGTTTCTGGGTCTGGGTATCAAGGCACCCGACGCCAGCTGGGGAAACATCCTGCAGGCAGGCAAGAACGTGATGCGCAAAGCCTGGTGGATGATCTTCTTCCCGGCTCTCGCCATCATCGCGAGCGTGCTTTCGCTGAATCTTGCCGGCGACGGCCTGCGCGACGCCCTCGACCCCAAGACCAAGGAGGACTAGCCCATGAGCGAACATCTTTTGGACGTGCGCGACCTCTGCATTTCGTTTGTCGGCCGCGATGGCAACGCGTTGGAAGCCGTCAACAAACTCAACCTGCATATCGACGCTGGCGAGATCGTTGGTGTTGTCGGCGAGTCCGGCTGCGGTAAGTCGGTGTTTGCCCAGAGTGTCATGCGCCTATTGGAGCATGAACAGAAGATGGCCTATGAGGGCCAGATTGTGTTTGATGGCGAGGATCTGCTGGCGCGTCCGCTCAAGCGCATGCGCGAGGTGCGCGGCTGCGATATCGCCATGATCTTCCAGGACCCGTTGTCCTCGCTTAACCCCGTCATGACGGTTGGGGCACAGGTCGTCGAGGCGGTGCGGGCCCACCGTAAGGTGAGCCGACGCGAAGCCCGCAACGAGGCTCTATCGCTGTTGGAGCGTGTGGGAATTCGAGATGCCGCGGCTCGCTTCGACATGTATCCGGGCGATTTTAGCGGCGGTATGCGCCAGCGCGTGATGATCGCCATGGCGCTTGCCGGTCATCCGCGACTGCTTATCGCCGACGAGCCCACCACGGCACTCGACACGACGACTCAAAAACAGATTTTGGATCTCCTGCGTGACCTCAACAGTTCCGAGGGCATGGCGGTGCTTTTTATCAGCCATGATTTGGGTGTCGTCACGAGCATCTGCTCGCGCGTGCACGTCATGTATCTGGGCCAAATCGTAGAAGAGATCGACGCCTGCGGCCTTATGGAGCGCCCGAGCCACCCGTATGCCCAGGGGCTCATCGCGAGCATTCCGCCGCTCGAAGGCGAGCGAGTTGACACACTGGCGGATATTCCGGGCACAGTGCCGCCGCTTACGGCAATACCCTGTGGATGCCGCTTTGCGCCTCGTTGCGCCCGGGCGGACGAGCGTTGTCGCGCGCAGGAGCCTCCGCTGGTTGCCGTGAATGCGTGCGACCGGTCTAAATGCTGGCTTGTCGAGAAAAGGGAGTGCCATGGCTGTTGATAGCGAAGCCCTGCTTAGGGTCTCACATCTGACTAAAACGTATCCCATGCCGGGCTCAGGTTTTAAGCGTCAGGCCTTTACCGCCGTGGACGACCTGTCGTTTGAGATCGCGCCGGGCGAGGTCTATGGCCTGGTTGGCGAATCCGGATCGGGCAAGTCGACGACTGGACGCCTGATCTGTGGTCTCGAGCGTGCGGATTCCGGCTCGATTGTCTATCGCGGGCACGACCTCGCTACGATGTCGGAGCGCGAACGCAAGCCGTTTCGCCGCGAGATCCAGCTGGTATTCCAGGATAGCTCTACGGCTTTTGACCCGCGCAACCGTGTCGGCCGCATTTTGGAGGAGCCGTTGATTATCGCCGGCGTGCGCGATGCGGATGAGCGCCATGGGCGCGCGCTCTCGGCCCTGGCCTCGGTCGGTCTTCTGGCAGAGCATTATGACCGCTATCCGCATGACCTTTCGGGGGGACAGCGTCAGCGACTCAATCTGGCACGGGCGCTTATTTGCGAGCCGCGCCTCGTGGTATGCGACGAGCCGGTCTCGGCGCTTGACGTGTCCGTTCAGGCCCAAGTGCTCAACTTGCTTCGCGACCTGCAGCGCACGACGGGCGTGGCGCTACTGTTTATCACGCATGATATGCGTGTGGTTCGGCATATGTCCGACCGGATTGGCGTGCTCTACCACGGTCGTCTTGTCGAGGAGGGCGCGGCCGAGGATGTGATCGCGCACCCGAGCGATCCGTATACGCAGGAGCTTATCGACGCCATTCCCTAGAGGATGCTTCCTTTTGGGTATGGCGTGGGTTCGTTGTTTAATTGTCGGTATATCGGTACAAGAGAGGGGAACTACTATGGCCGATATCGAGGAACAGCCGCTGCCGCGCACGTTTGAGGAGTTCAACGAGCAACGCAAGGCGGCGTTTATTCGCGTCAAGGATTACAAGCAGGCGGGTAATCGCCTGATCGGTTTTCTGTGCAGCTATACGCCGCTCGAAATTATCGATGCCGCGGGGGCTGCGAGCGTGGCTCTGTGCGGTACGTCCGATGAGGTGATTCCCGAGGCCGAGAAAGTGCTGCCGGCAAATTTGTGTCCGCTCATCAAGTCGACCTACGGCTTTGCCTACTCGCAAAAGTGCCCGTTTACGTACTTTAGCGACATGATCATCGGCGAGACCACCTGCGACGGCAAGAAGAAGATGTACGAGCTACTCAACGAGCTCAAGCGCACGCACATTCTGCATCTTCCGCAGGGTCGCGATCGCGCCTACGAGCGTGATGGCTGGTACGAGGAGTGCCGCCTGCTCAAGGAGGAACTCGAGGGCTTCTACGGCATCACGATTACCGACGATGACCTGCGCGCTGCCGTCCGTCGTCGCAACCGCTTGCGTGCGGCCCAGCTCGACATGTTTGCGCTGCAGGCCAACCAGCCGGCGGCCATGAGCGGCGTCGACCTGATGAGCACCATGTTTGCCGGTACGTTCAGCTTTGATATCGAGGTCTATACGCAGCAGCTGGAGCAAAAGGTCGCCAAGCTGCGCGAGGCCTACGACGCGGGCGAGCGTCCGGTCGCGGCGGATGCCAAGCGCATTCTGATCACCGGCTGCCCGGTGGGCGGCGTAATCAACAAGATCGGTCGCACCATCGAGTGCAACGGCGGTGTGGTCGTGTGCATGGACGACTGCTCGGGCGAGCGCACGGCGGCCATGATGATCGACCCGGAGGCTCCCGACATCCTTCGCGCCATCGCCGACCGCTACCTGGATATCAACTGCTCGGTTATGACGCCCAACGACGGTCGTATGGAAAACACGCTGGCCATGTGCGAGAAGTACCATGTCGATGGCGTGGTAGAGAGCGTGCTCCAGGCGTGCCACACCTTCAACGTTGAGAGCGCGCGCATGCAGGAGGCCGTCGAGGGTGCGGGTATTCCGTATATGAAGATCGAGACCGACTACAGCAACGGCGACATGGGCCAGATCGAGACGCGCATCGCCGCCTTCATCGAAACCCTCTAGCTTCCTCAGGCACCGGATCTTGCCCCTCAAACCGTCGCTTGTGTACCCAAAGTACGCTGCGCTCCTCTTTCGGGGCAATCTCCGGCACCTGAGAAACCTAGAGCTAAGGCGCCTGAACGCGCCGCTACCTTTGATGTTTAGATTGGGAGAGAGCCATGATAGGGATCGGGATCGATATCGGGTCTACGGCGGCTAAGGCTGCTGTGGTCGATGGGGAGGGTTCGGTGGCGTGGACGTGCGTGCAGCCAACCGGGTTCTCCTCGGTCGATGCTTCCGAGCGGTTGCGCGAGGCACTGGCAGCGGCGGGTTATGACGTGACGGGCGACGATGTTCGCGTGGTCGCGACTGGCTACGGCCGTGTTGCCGTGCCCTATGCGCACAAGGTCGTGACCGAGATTACCTGCCATGGCACCGGTGCCGTGCGTCTGTTTGGCGACCACGGCACCGTGATCGACGTGGGCGGTCAGGACACCAAGGTCATCCAGCTTAAAAGTGGCCGCGTGGCCAAGTTTGCCATGAACGACAAGTGCGCCGCCGGCACGGGGCGCTTTTTGGAGATCATGGCCGACCGCCTGGGCATCTCCCAGCAGCAGATGGCAGACCTCGCCCGCACCGGCGAGCCCACCAAGATCAGCAGCATGTGCACGGTGTTTGCCGAAAGCGAGGTCATCAGCCTCATCGGTCGCGGTGAGCCGCGCGAGAACATTGCGCGTGGCGTGATCGACAGCGTGGTTTCGCGCGTGGCGACCATGGCCGGGCAGGCCGCGGGCGCCCCGTACTATCTGACGGGTGGCCTCTGCGAGAACACCTATGTGGTGGAGCGTCTGGGCGAACTTTTGGGCGCACCCGTGACCACCTCGCCCCAGGCGCGCTTTGCCGGTGCCATCGGTGCTGCCGTCCGCGCGCGGACGCTGGTTTAAGGGGCCCTGTTGATGCGCATCCTCAACATCTCGGCCCAAAAGCCCGACAGCACGGGCAGCGGCACGTATCTTTCGGCGCTCGTGCGCTCCCAGCTGGCAGCCGGGTGCGAGCCCGCCGTCCTCTGCGGCGCCGCCCCGGGTGACACGCAGGGCGACATCCCGGCGGGCGTACCCGTCTATACCGTTGACTTCGACACCCCTGAGCTGCCCTTTCATATCTGCGGTATGTCCGATGTCATGCCTTATCCGTCCACCCGCTACCGCGATCTCACGTCTCAGATGACCTCGTCATTCGAAGACGCGTTTTGCCGCTCGATCGAGCGCGCAGTGGCCGAGTTTGAGCCCGACGTGCTGCTCTGCCACCATCTCTATCTGGTGTGCGCCCTCGCGCGCGAGCTTGTGCGCGACCGCCACGTGTGCGCCGTCTGCCATTCGACCGATATCCGCCAGATGCGCTCGCACGGCCTTGAGCGCGAACGCGTCCTTGCGGCTGTGCGCGGGCT
Source organism: uncultured Collinsella sp. (assembly GCA_905209765.1). Lineage (GTDB taxonomy): Bacteria > Actinomycetota > Coriobacteriia > Coriobacteriales > Coriobacteriaceae > Collinsella. The sequence continues at coordinate 20,205 of CAJLUE010000018.1, forward strand.
CGATGCCGTCTTCTCGCTCCATGCGGAGCAGGCCCAGCAGATTGTGGAGACCTATGGGGTCGACCCGGCACGCGTGCGCGTGGTGGGCACAGGCTACGACCATCACACGTTCTGCCCCGACGCCGCTGTTCTGCGCCGCGTCGACAGTCTGGTCTTTGTGGGCAAGGTCTGCGTCAAGAAGGGCGTGGCCAGCCTCCTTGAGGCCCTGGGCCTGGTGGACCGCGGGTCGCATCCGGATCTTTCTCTCACGCTGGTGGGCGGGCATGCGCACGACGATGAGTTCCAGCAGATCGAGTCTGCAGCCGCAGCGTCGACCGTTCCCGTGACGATTGCGGGGCGGGTGGACGGCGAGGAGCTCGTCCGCACGTATCGTACGAGCGAGGTCTTTGTGCTGCCCTCGTTTTTCGAGGGCCTTCCACTTGTCGCGATCGAGGCCCTCGCCTGCGGCTGCAAGGTTGTCATGACCGAGCTTCCCGGCGTGCGCCCTTGGATGGAGGCGGCCTTGCCTGGGGCACCCGTCGCGTGGGTTACCCCGCCCACCATGGTTGATGTCGATACACCGGACAGCCGCGACCTTCCGCGCTTCGAGCGCGACCTCGCCCAAGCCATCCAGGACGCGCTTGACGCACCTGCGCCGTGCTTCGACACCTCAGGCGTCTCTTGGGATGCCTGCTCGGAGCGTATACTAGAGACCGTTCAACGCCTGCTCGAACAGAAAGGAGGCATCGATGGCTAACGATCAGATCCGTCTGACGCAGATGACGGCCGCCTCGGGTTGAGCCGCCAAGCTGGCTCCCGGAGCCCTTGCCCAGGTCCTGGGTGAGCTACCCAATGTTCCCAACGAGCGCCTGCTCATCGGGTTCGATACCGCTGACGATGCGAGCGTCTTCAAGGTGGGGGAGAACCTGGGCCTCGTGCAGTCCGTCGACTTCTTCCCACCCATGGTGGACGACCCGTTCCTGTTTGGCCAGATTGCCGCGGCAAATTCGCTGTCGGACATCTACGCCATGGGCGGGCGGCCGAGCCATGCCATGAACTTGCTGTGCATCCCGAGCTGTCTGGGCGTTGAGGTTGCCGGTCAGATTCTGGCGGGCGGAGCCGACAAGTGCGTCGAGGCGGGTTGCTCCATCGCGGGCGGCCACACCATCAACGACGACGAGCCCAAGTACGGCCTGTCCGTGAGCGGTTTTGTCGCGCTTGACCGCATGCTCGCCAACAGCGGCGCACGCGTGGGCGATGTTCTACTGCTGACCAAGGCAATCGGCTCGGGCATTATCACCACGGCCATTAAGGGCGAGCTCATCGGGCAGGACGAGGCCGCAGCCATGTTTGACTCGATGCGCACCCTCAACGAGGCGCCGATTCGCCTGGCCGAGGGACTCGAGCTTCACGGCTGCACCGACATTACGGGCTTTGGCCTGATCGGGCACGCGTGCGAGATGGCCGAGGGCTCGGGCGTGCAGGTTGAGCTTGCGCCGGGGGCGGTGCCGCTCTTTGACCAGGTGCTCGACATGGCGCGTCTGGGCATTATCCCCGCGGGCTCCTACCGCAACCAGGACTTCTTTGGCCCGCGCGTGGCTGCCGACGAGGACCTGGAGCCGGGCATGCTCGACGCGCTGTACGATCCGCAGACGTCTGGTGGCCTGCTTATCGCGGCACCTGCTGCCGATGTGGATGAGCTTGCGCGCCGCCTACATGCCGAAGGACGTATCGCCGTCGTCGTCGGTCGCGTGTGCGAGCCGGTGCCAGGCGGTCCTGCCGTCCACGTTGTCCGTTAACGACGCGTTTATTGAACTACGCACTGTTCTAAAACGATTTATTCGAAGGGAAAAACTATGTCTACCAAGATTGAAGTCAATGCCATGGGCGATGCCTGCCCACTGCCCGTCGTCAAGACGCTCAAAGCTCTGAAGCAGCTCGATGGCGAGGGCGCTGTCGTGACCTCGGTCGATAACGAGACCGCCGTCAAGAACATCTCCAAGATGGCACAGGAGAAGGGCTGCACGGCCTCGGTCGAGAAGGTTTCTGACGCCGAGTGGCACGTGACCGTGGCGACCTCTGGCGCTGTTGCTGTGGCCGATCCCGAGCAGGATGGCGCTGCCTTCTGCGATGCCAGCGCCGGCAAGGGCAAGCTCGTCATTTCCGTTTATACCGACTGCATGGGCCGTGGCGATGACGAGCTGGGCCACAAACTCATGAAGGCCTTCATCTTTGCCGTGACGCAGCAGGAGGAGCTGCCCGCGACCATGCTGTTCTATAACGGCGGCGCCAAGCTTACCGTCGAGGGCTCACCGGTGCTCGATGACCTGAAGAGCCTGGCCGAGCAGGGCGTCGAGATCCTTACCTGCGGTACCTGCCTTGACCACTATGGCATTAAAGACCAGCTCGCGGTGGGCGAGGTCACCAACATGTACGTGATCGTGGAGAAGATGGAGCAGGCCGTGCGCGTCGTGCGCCCGTAGCGTATTGGTTGGAGTTGCCATGAGGGAGAAGCGCCCGGCGCTTGTCATCACGTTTCCTACCACGGCGGCCGCCATGGGGTGCGAGACCCTATGCATCGAGCGCGGCCTTCCCGGGCGCACGATTCCCGTGCCCGGGGAGGTCGCTGCCGGCTGCGGTCTGGCGTGGAAGGCGTTGCCTGCCGATGAGGACCTGCTGCGCGGCGAGCTTGCCGCGGCGGGCGTCCCCACCGAGGGCTTTACCGTGATCGATATGTGGGAGGTCGTGCGATGATCTACCTGGATAACGCGGCGACGACCATGCACAAGCCGCAGACGGTCATCGATGCCGTGACGCAGGCGATGTGCTCGCTCGGCAATGCCGGACGCGGCGCGACGTCGGGCGCGCTTGACGCGGCGCGTACCATCCACGGCTGCCGCGCCAAGCTTGCGCGTTTGCTGGGCTGCCCGCGTGCTGACCATGTTTGTTTTACGCCCAACTCCACCGCGGCGCTCAACACCGTCATCAATGGCGTGGTACGCCCCGGCAACCGTGTGGTTACGACGGTGCTCGAGCATAACTCCGTGCTGCGCCCGCTCAACCGCTTGGCGACGGAGCAGGGTGTGACGGTTGAGCATGCGGGCTGCGACGCAAACGGCGTGCTCGACTACGACGAGCTCGAGCGGCTAGTCACGCCCGGTACGCGCGCCGTGGTGGTGACACACGCCTCCAATGTGACCGGCAACGCGGTCGACATTGCGCGCGTGGCCGCCATGGCCCATGCGGCCGGCGCACTTGTGATTGTCGATGCCTCGCAGTCTGCCGGCGCAGCGCATATCGATATGCAGGCCATGGGGCTCGACGTCGTGTGCTTTACCGGCCACAAGGGGCTGATGGGCCCGCAGGGCACCGGCGGTCTGGCCGTGGCGGAGGGTGTCGACGTGGCGCCCTGGGCCGTGGGCGGCACGGGCGTGCACAGCTTCGATGCACTGCAGCCGCTTGAGTGGCCCACGCACCTGGAGGCGGGCACGCTCAACGGTCACGGCATCGCGGGACTTTCCGCGGGTCTCGACTTTATCGAGGCCCAGGGTGGAGTCGAGGCGATTGCGGCACACGAGCGAGCACTGGCGGATCGCTTCCTTGCCGGTGTGCGCGAGATTCCGGGGATTAAGCTCTATGGTGCCTTTGACCAGCCGACGCGCTCTGCGATTGTGTCGCTCAACGTGGGCGATATCGATTCGGCCGAGATCTCGGATGCACTCATGCAAGGGTGGGGGATTGCGACGCGCCCCGGCGCCCATTGCGCTCCGCTCATGCACCGCGCGCTGGGGACCGAGCGTCAGGGTGTCGTTCGCTTCTCGTTTGGGTATTTCAACACGAACGAGGAAGTCGACACCGCGATTGACGCTTTGCGCGATTTAGCCTGCTAAAGCGTATATACTTGCGGGACGGGTCTTTTGCCCGTCCCGTTTTTGTTTTGATTCGAAAGGTGCTCTCATGGCCTCATCCGCCTCGCGTGGCCTACGTTCCGACCATGTCGTTACCGTCGGCATCGCCCTGTTCTCGATGCTCTTTGGCGCCGGCAACCTCATTATTCCGCCGCTGCTGGCGCTGCAGGCAGGCTCTGCCACGCCGGTTGCCATGCTCGGCTTTCTCATAGCTGCCATCGGCCTGCCCGTCATGGGCTTTATCGCCGTGGCGCTTGCCGGAACGGCGCGCGAGCTTGCCGGCCGCGTGCATCCCAAGTTTGGCGAATTCTTCGTTGCGGCGGTCTATCTGGCCATCGGTCCGTGCCTGGCCATTCCTCGCACAAGCTCTACGGCCTTCGAAATGCTGGTGCCGCTGCTACCCGAGGGCGTTTCGCTCGGCACGGCACGTCTGGTGTTTGCCCTCGGGTTCTTCGTCGTCGCGTTTGTGCTCACGCTGCGTCCGGGTGTCATCACGCGCGTGCTCGGCCGCATTACGGGCCCCGCGCTCATTGCGCTTATCGTACTCGTTGTCGGCGCCGCCGTGATCTCGCCGCTGGGGCCGGCTGCTGCCCCGCAAGCTCCCTATGATGCCGGCGCTGCGGTCCAAGGCTTCTTGACCGGCTACCAGACCATGGATCTGCTCGCGTCGCTTGCCTTCGGCATCATCATCGCCGAGACCATTCACGAACTGGGCGTGACCGATGACAAGCGCGTGGCCTTCGAGATTTCGCGTTCCGGTGTGATCGCCGGCGTGCTCATGGCCATCATCTATTGCGGCTTGGCTCTTGCCGGCATGCAGCTCGGCACCGTGATGCCCGACGCCACCAACGGCGCTGCCATCCTTGCTCGCTCGGCCTCCATGCACTTTGGCCTTGCCGGCACGGTCGTGGTCTTCGCCATCTTCTTCCTCGCCTGTATGAACGTGTGCATCGGCCTCATTAGCTGCTGCGCGCGCTATTTCTGTGAGACGTACGTGGTTGAAGGGGGAGCGGAGGCTTCCGAGGAGGCCATGCGCCGCCCCTTCGCGATTCTCGCCTTTGTGTTCGCGGCGTTTTCGTGCGTGCTCTCCAACGTGGGCCTCGATGTGATCCTTATGTTCTCGGTGCCCATGCTCAACGCCTTGTATCCCGTCGCCATCGTGCTGGTACTGATGGGCCTGGTGCACGGCTTTTGCGACGCTCATCCGCAGGTGTGGGTCTGGGTCGGCGGCGTGGTTGCCGTGCAGAGCGTGATCACCTCGGTCCGCGATGCGTTCTTTGCGGGTGCGTGGCTGCCGTTCGATGCGTTGCCGCTGGCAGATATCGGTGCTGCGTGGGCACCGGTTGCTGTGGTGGCATTTGTGATCGGTCTGCTCCATAGTCGTTTTGTCGCACATTCGAGGAGCTAAGGCATCAATGCTTGCACAGGCGGGGAGTCTCCCCTATAATTTCCTTCGCTTTGGGACACGCAAGGTTTAGACCTTAGCTGCTCAACACCTTCGGGACGTGGCGCAGTTTGGTAGCGCGCCTGCTTTGGGAGCAGGATGTCGCAGGTTCAAATCCTGTCGTCCCGACCATATCTTGCGGGCGTAGTTCAATGGTAGAACCCCAGCCTTCCAAGCTGATGACGCGGGTTCGATTCCCGTCGCCCGCTCCATAAGATAGATGAATGGCTCTGATTCCTTTTGGGACCTGAGCTGTTTTCATATACATGCCGGGACCCCACATCCCCTCCTAAGTTGCGGTGAAATACGGACTGTTTTTTGGATTTTATGGCCCATGTAGTCCGTATTTCACCGCAACTATTTGTAAGGTTGGGTTTTGATGCCGTTGGGAGGGTCGTAGCGACCGTCTACCGAGAGTGGAAATATTTTTTGAAGCTCTGACCTGCGACGTCAAGCTTTTGGTCAGCTTTTGGCAAGGCCTGCGGACAGAAGCATGCGATAGCGTAATGGTATTCTCTCCGCCGTGATGGTTATGGGGTTGGCCATGCTCGATAAAGGCAAACATTTTCCGCAGTCATATGCAAGGATGCTATTCTCGGCCGTTGGAATTCATCAAGATGGACAGCTGCTTATAACAATTGATCCTTGGGATGAACGCCGTGCGCGCGAGCTTATGCAGGAAGAGCTCATGCTTCGTCTTTACAACCACGTGTATGCGGATCCAGTCTATTGGAATAATCTTGGGGTTGAAGATCGCATCTTTCAGCTGGCATCCGCTATTGCGGTCGTTGAACCGGATGCTGTGTTTTGCGGATCGACAGCAGCGCTGCTCTACGGCATCGGCTCGGCGTATACGCTTCTGGATAAAGTGCAAGTACTGCTGCCACGGTCTACAAGGCGTGATACGTATGAGTTCGTTGAATACAAGCGCTGGCGGGCGGGCGAAGTGTGGTGGCTAGGTCTGTTTACACTGACGGATCCGTGTCGAACGGTTGTTGATATCGCTCGAACGAGCGCCTTTCGCTATGCGCTGGGCTATGTCGATGGCTTGGCCCGTGAGTACGATGTCGAACGCGAAGAACTGCGAGCATATGCCCAGGCAAATTGCCGAGGGTTGCATGGCATCGCGCGTGCTTTTGACGTTTTTGAGTATATGGACGGCAGGTCAGACAATGGCGGCGAGTCTGAGGCGAGAGCAGCGATGATTCTCGCTGGGATTGCCGCGCCCGAGCTTCAAGTTGAGATAACGCGACCGGGAAACGCTGGCTATTATCTAGCAGATTATGGCTGGCAGATGCCAGGCGGCTCATGGACGCTGGCAGAGCTGCATGGGCTAGGCAAGTTTGAAGACGAAGCTCAAAATGATCCAGAGCAGGCGGCGGCAAAAACGTATCGAGCGGCCCTCATGCGCGACGCGAACCTTCGCGCCATGGGCCACAACGTCATTCATTTCAAACTCTCGGACACCTACGACGTAGAATCGTTCGGTGCCATGATGCGCGGCTACGGCATTCCGACAACAAAACCCTACGCCGAATCCCGATAGCGAAATCGTTCGCGGTCCACCTTCAATAAGTTGCGGTGAAATGCGGACTGTTGAGGCCTTTAAAGGCATGAAACAGTCCGCATTTCACCGCAACTTAGGTGGGGATGGGGCTGAGAGGCGGGCGTTGCCGTTGCCTGTCAGTTAGTGGCGGGATTGGTGGCGGAGCTTGTCGATGGTGGAGTCGGTGCTGCGGCTGCGGGATTCGGCGGCGCGGTCGCGGGCGTCGGCAGCGGTTTGGCGCTGGCGGCGGTAATCGATCATGCCTTGGATGATGGGTTTGCCAAAGCTCACGACGTCGTCGTTATAGATGGCGGTACGGGCGGCAAGCAGACAGTCGGTAAAGTCCATATGCGTTTTGCCAAAGAGTTTGATGGCAAGGGCGACAACGGTGGGCTCGTCGACCATGACGTCATCGAGAAGCCTTCTCATGGCCGTAGCAATCTCAACGCGGGGAACCTTATAGACGTCGCGCAGCGTGACCGCGACGCGCGTGATGATCTCGGGGTAGACGCGAGCGGTGCGTGTGGCTATGACCTTGGCAGCGCGAGGTGACAGAACTTCGTCGTCGTCAAGCAGGTAGCGTAGGATGACGGTCTCGTCGATGATGGTGCTACTCATGGATATCTACTTCCTCGGGACCCAAAATCGAATCGTCGCTTTCCGTGGCAAGGTACTCAATCCAGGCATTGCGCTCCTCGGCGCGGCGATTGGGGTCACCATATGCTTTGAGCGATCCATAGGCGGCGGTGCCGTCCTTTGAGCGCACGGCGACCGGCTGAAAGGGGAGCTTGCGCATCAAAATGCTCTGCGCGACAAATAGACGGACGGCCTCGGCAAGCGATGTGCCCATGGCGTCGTAGAGGCGCTCGGCATGCTGCTTGTCCTCCTCGCGAATGCGCACCTGCAGGATGGCTCGTTTTTGCGTCGATGACATCACTGCCCTCCCTTAATGAGCGTGCAATATGAACAGTCAAATACAGCATCGGCTAATAATAGCCAATCTTATAACCACTACTTTATTGCACCCTTGATTCTCATTTTCATTGCAACAGCCTCAGGACTCAGCGCAACGCGTTGCG
>CAJLUE010000019.1 GCA_905209765.1 uncultured Collinsella sp.
TGCCGAGCAGAAGGTCTCGGTGCTCCTTAAGGACGTCGACGGCAACGACGTGCTCACCGACGGCGAGGCCGCCAACACCGACGACAACCTCTCGTTCTAACCATCTCGCAGCCTACTTTGGGGTAGTCTTTTTGGGACGGGGCTTTTTTGACTACCCTTGCGCGACGGCTCGCTAGGTGCCTGCGCTTGCGAAAAAGTAGTCAAAAAAGCCCCGTCCCAAAAAGACTACCTTGGTCTGTGAGAAAGGAACCTACCATGTGTGATTGCATCTTCTGCAAAATTGCCAACCACGAGATCCCCTCGACTGTTGTCTATGAGGACGACCAGGTCATCGCGTTCGACGACCTCAACCCCCAGGCGCCGGTCCACACGCTCGTGATCCCCAAGAAGCACTACAGCGACATCGCCGACAACGTGCCTGCCGAGACCATGGGCGCCATGGCCCACGCCATCCAGGAGGTCGCTAAGGCCAAGGGCCTGGAGGACGGTTTCCGCGTCATCTCCAACAAGGGCGTCAATGCCGGCCAGACCGTCATGCACTTCCACATGCACGTCCTCGGCGGCAAGAACCTGGGCGAGAACCTCATCTGAGGACGCACAGCCCGTCGCCTTGGCTGCCTTTGGAGTAACCTATGCAGCTTTCTCAACTCGAATACCTTCAAGCGGTAGCGAACTACGGCGGCGTGCGCAAAGCGGCTCGCGCCGTTCACGTGAGCCCACAGGCCGTTTCGTCGGCAATCAAAAAGTTGGAATCTGAGTATCAGATTGTTTTGCTCGACCGATCGGCGGGGGAGGCTGTTTTGTCTCCGGCGGGCAGAGAATTTGCGCGTCGTGCACGCGTGATCCTGGCACAAGTCGACGATCTCAAAAAGTACGCTCAATCGGGGAACGGCGGCGTTTCGCCCGACGGCCACTTCCGTCTTTACGCCCCCTGTCTTCACGGGCGGGGGCGTCTTTTTTCCGAAAACTGGTACGACTCGTTTGAAAGCTCGCACCCCCAGATTCACCTTGATGTTTGGCATCAGCCAACGGCCACATGCTTTGAATCACTTGTGCTTGGCATTTCGGATGCGGCCATCTCATTTGAGGAACCAAGGGATAGTGTCCTTTCTTCGAAATACTTGGGTGAAAAGGAGCTCAAGGTTCTTTCGTGTCCAGCGGGTCATCAATCTGTGGGTGCTATGACCGTTCGTGAGTTGCTGGGCGGCAGGCTCGCTGTTCCCATTAATTTGTCACCCTGTCTCAATGCAATCAACCAATGTCCCGAGGCTCAGCTGGTTAATTTCCGCTTCCGCGACGTCGAATACGAAAACAGGGCGCAGACTGAGTTTCTTCAAGTCGGGGGATTGATATTGAGTTTTTCTGGCTCGTCTCTCGCAACAGATGGACTGGAAGTGAGCGAGTGCTCCATTGAAGGCTCGCATGACGTGGCCTTGCCCATCTATTTTTGCTATCGACAAAATGCCTGGACCGATCGACACCAGACGGTATTTCTTCACCTATTGCGTCATCTCGCTTCGTGAGGCCATTTGGCCTCGTGGCGTCAAGTGAATGTTGACGCCTTGTAACACATGACTGACGGCTTTGCCCTCATGCTTTTCCAAGATTTCGGTTTGGGCTATTGGCTCTTGGGGGGCGGAGCATGAAAAACCGTACGGTTTTGCTTTATATGACGTTCGTTTTTCTGTCGAACTTCAGCACCATTTTGTATTTTCTGACGGTTTACCTTGAATTCGTCGGATTCTCGATGGTAGCGATTTCTAGCATGATGATTGCATACCAAGTGAGTAAGTTCATTCTTGAGGTTCCTACTGGTTATATTGCTGACAGGTTTGGACGAAAGACAAGCGGTCTCGTTGGCGTCGTGGGAATGCTTGGATACTACGCCGCCCTACTTTTCGCCCGTTCTCCTCTGCTTTTAATCGGCGCGTTTGCTCTCAAAGGATTTGCAGTTGCATGTGTGAGCGGATCCATAGAAGCGATCTACATTGACAGCGTCTCTCAGGACCAGCTCGTAAGACTTAATGTCGTTGAGCGATTTGTTTTCTATGCCTCTTATGCCATCTCCGCTTGCGTGGGCGGTTTCATTTCGTCTGTCGGTGCATATCTCATTGGTCTTTCGGCAGATATCATCGCAATGGTGTTGACGTTGGTTGTCGTTGCCAGCATTCCTGAGATGCGAAGAGGGGACACTGCAGCGACACCTAAGCGTGGAATTAGCCCGAAGATGATCGGTGCCGCTATTGCGCGTAACGGCATTCTTCGTTCAGCGTTCATCATGGACTGCTCTCAGGCGTTTGCTTTTGTCGCCCTGGAAGACTTTTTCTCACTGTTGCTTGCGGGTCGCGGAATGAATGCCGTCGCTTCGGGTGTGATCATTGCGGTCCAGCTCCTTGCCTCGGCCTCCATGGGGCTTATTGTGCCCAGTGTGATTGCTCATGTCGACAAGGGCCGTTTTGCGCGTATTTGCGGCATCGTGCGCCTTTCCCTGACTGCTCTGTTTTTGATTCCCTTTACTCCGGTCTATTTGCTGCCCGTGTTCTATGTACTGCAGACGGTCGCTTACTCGTTATTTGCTCCAATTAAATACTCAATTTTTCAAAATGCTGTCGATTCTTCGATGCGCTGTTCACTGATTTCGGTCCAAAGCCAGATGGTGGCGGTGGGTGCCATCCTTTCTATCTGTTCAATGCTGCGTTGAGCAGCATCGCGGGCATTCGAGCCATATTGCTTGTAGCGCTCGGGATATCTTCTTTGGTGTATATCCCCGCGCTCTTTCGTCTTACAAGTCAAAGGCCATGAGTATTTGGGCACCGATAACTTATATATCAACGCAATAAACCCGAGCGCGAGGGCGTTTGGGTTTATTATTGAAGCGTATGTAACCTGGCGGCGCCACACCGCCTGTTAGTAGGGAGACACATGAACGTTCTGGTCGTCAACGCAGGATCTTCGACGCTTAAGTATCAGGTCATCGATACCAAGTCCCACAAGGTGTCCGCAAAGGGCTCCTGCGAGCGCGTCTGCTTTACCGGCGGTACCTTCACCCACGCTGCCAACGGTTCCAAGAAGGTGACCGAGAACATCGAGTTCCCCGACCACAAGGTCGCCATCGAGGTCGTCCTGAAGGACCTCGAGGCCAACGGCGTCAAGATCGAGGGCATCGGCCACCGTATCGTTCAGGGCGGTTGGTACTTCGGCGATTCCTCCCTCGTCGACGAGGACGTCCTCGCCAAGATCCGCGAGGTCGCTCCGCTCGCCCCGCTGCACAACAACCCCGAGGCCAACGTTATCGAGTACTGCCTGGAGCAGTATCCCGACCTGCCCAACGTCACGGTCTACGACACTGCTTTCCACTTCAATATGCCCGAGGTCGCCAAGACCTACGCCCTGCCCAAGGACGTCTGCGACAAGCTGCACATCCGTAAGTACGGCGCCCACGGCACCAGCTACCGCTACATCTCCAAGAAGGTTGCCGAGATGACCAACGGCGAGGCTCGCAAGGTCGTCGTGTGCCACATCGGTTCCGGTGCTTCCCTGTGTGCCATCGAGGACGGCAAGTGCATGGACACCACCATGGGCTTGACCCCGCTCGACGGTGTCATGATGGGCACCCGCTGCGGCTCCATCGACCCTGCTACCGTGTGCTACCTGCAGCGCGAAGGCGGCTACACCTTCGACGAGGTCGACGAGATGATGAACAAGAAGTCCGGCCTTTTGGCTGTGACCGGCGGCAAGACCAACGACTGCCGCAACGTTGAGGAGCTCGCCGCTGCCGGCGACCCCGAGGCCCAGCTCGCCTTCGACATGTTCGTCTACAAGATTGCCGCCAAGGCCGCCGAGATGGCCACTTCCATGTGCGGCATGGACACCCTGGTCTTTACCGCCGGCATCGGCGAGCACGCTCCGGCCGTTCGCGCTGGCGTGGCCGACCGCCTGGCCTTTATGGGCGTCAAGATGGACCATGCCCGCAACGCCCTGCGCGGCGACGGCGCTTGGTGCCTGTCCGCCAAGGATTCCAAGGTCAAGATCTTCGTCATCCCCACGGATGAGGAGTTCATGATCGCTTCCGACGTCGAGCGCATCGTCAACAGCAAGTAATTGCAAGAGGGGAGGGGCTGGACGACCAAGTGCCGTTCAGCCCCTCTTTTGCGCTCGTTTGGCGATATGTCTGATAGCTATTTATCAAGATGTGATAACTTCTTATTAAAATGCGGTCGCCTTAAGAGGTCTGCGTCGACCGTATTGCACTGCAAAGGAGTCTCATGAACGTACTTGTTGTCAACGCCGGCAGCTCAAGTCTTAAATATCAGCTTCTGGATACCGATACCCGCGAGGTTTTCGCCAAGGGCAACTGCGAGCGTATCGGCTCGGACATGGGTATCTTTGGTCATTCCGAGAACGGTGGCGCCAAGCAGACCGAGGAGGTTCCCTTCCCCGATCATCGCTCTGCTATCGCTCGCGTGCTCGAGGAGCTCGAGAAGACCGACTTTACGATCGATGGCATCGGCCACCGTATCGTTCAGGGCGGCTGGCACTTCGATGATTCCGCAGTCGTTGACGACGAGGTCATGGCTAAGATCCTTGAGGTGGCCCCGCTCGCCCCACTGCACAATTACGGCGAGGCCGCGGCAATCGAATACTGCCGCGAGAAGTATCCGGAGCTGCCCAACGTGGCCGTTTTCGACACCTCGTTCCACATGACCATGCCCGAGGTTGCCTACACCTACGCGCTGCCCAAGGACGTGTGCGACAAGTACCATGTGCGCAAGTACGGCGCCCACGGTACGAGCCACCGCTACGAGTGGATGATGGCAAAGGAGATTCTGGGCTCGTGCTGCCACCGTCTGCTTTCGTGCCATCTGGGCAACGGCGCTTCGCTCGCCGCCATTGAGGACGGCGTTTGCCGCGACACCACGATGGGGCTCACGCCGCTCGACGGCCTGATGATGGGAACCCGCTGCGGCTCCATCGACCCGGCTACCGTGTGCTACCTGCAGCGCGAGGGCGGTTACAGCTACCAGGAAGTCGATGACATGATGAACAAGCAGTCCGGCCTGCTTGCCATCTCGGGCATCTCCAACGATGCCCGCGACATCCGTACGCGCGCCTCCGAGGGTGACGAGCGCTGCCTGCTCGCCTTCGATATGTTCGCCTACAAGGCCATGCAACAGGCCGGTTCCATGATTGCCTCCATGGCGGGCGTGGATACCATCACCTTTACCGCCGGCATCGGCGAGAACGACTGGTCGATCCGCAAGGCCTTCTGTGACTGCTTTGAGTGGCTGGGCGTGCGTATCGACAACAACAAGAACCGCGAGGCCGTGGGCAACGGCCCGCAGGTCATCAGCGCCGCCGGCTCTTCCGTCACGGTCATGGTCATCCCCACCGACGAGGAATACATGATCGCCCACGACGTCGAGCGCCTGACCAAGAACAACTAACGCATTCGTCTGTAATTGACAAAAAGGCCTCCAGAGCAACAGCTCCGGAGGCCTTTCTACTAGCAGGCGGAAATTCCAATCCCAAAGTGATCGTCACCAGCAACGCCTGCGCTCCCAACAACGGCACCCGATCATTCAGATTCTCAGCCCCAGCTCGTAGCCAAGCCGCCGTCCGCCCCAGATCCCCTGAGCACCACGTGGCGGCAGGGACCCTACAGGGTAAAGCTCTGAAAACATTCCGCAGGACGCATGAAACCCCCGCCGCACGAAGTGCGCAGCGGGGGTTTCATGCATGTCCGAGGACGTTTTCAGAGCTTTACCCTGTAGGGTCCCGAGGGGGTACGTCCGCTACTCAGCCATCTGAGCCTGGACGGCGGTGATGGCCACGACACCCACGATGTCGTCGGCAGAGCAGCCGCGCGACAGGTCGTTGACCGGCTTGGCGATGCCCTGCAGGATGGGGCCGTAGGCGTCAGCGCCAGCGAAGCGCTGGACCAGCTTGTAGCCGATGTTGCCTGCCTCGAGGTCGGGGAATACCAGCACGTTGGCCTTACCGGCGACGGAGGAGCCGGGAGCCTTGAGCTGGGCGACGGTGGGGACGATAGCGGCATCGAGCTGCAGGTCACCGTCGATGGCGAGCTCGGGAGCCTTCTCCTTGCAGAACTTCACAGCCTCCTGGACCTTCTTGGCGACCTCGCCACCGGCGGAGCCCATGGTGGAGTAGGAGAGCATGGCCACGTGCGGCTCAACATTGCCCATGAAGGTGGACCAGGAGTGAGCGGAGGCGATGGCGATCTCGGAGAGCTCGTCAGAGGACGGGTTGATGTTGAGGCCGCAGTCGGCGAAGATCAGCGTGCCGTCGGTGCCGAACTGCGGGGTGTCGGTGCACATTACGAAGAAGGCCGAGACCAGCTTGGTGCCCGGGGCGGTCTTGAGGATCTGCAGCGCGGGGCGCAGGGTGTCGGCGGTGGAGTGGCAGGCGCCGGAGACCAGGCCGTCGGCGTCGCCCATCTTGACCATCATGGTGCCAAAGTAGGTGGCGTCCATCACCTGGGCGCGAGCCTGCTCGATGGTAACGCCCTTCTTGGCGCGGAGCTCGGCAAACTTCTGCGCGTACTCCTCATGCTTCTCGGCATTGCGCGGGTCGATGACGGTAGCGCCGGGAACGTCGATCTCGTCGGGGTTGCCCAGGATGACGAGTTTTGCCAGGCCCTCCTCGATGATTTTGTTTGCCGCGACGATGGTACGCGGGTCCTCGCCCTCGGGCAGGACGATCGTCTTAAGGTCGGCCTTGGCGGCAGACTTCATACGGTTTAGGAAATCGCTCATGTTACTCCTTACAAGCGTTTCGCTAAGCTCCAGGCGCCCGGCTGTACACGAATAAACCCGCTGCTAGCGGGTTTACCTTTCAATAGTGTACGCCGCGGTGCTTGAGCTTTTCTTGTGTGGCAAGCTCATTATAGGACGCATTAGCGCTATAATCGCTCAGATAAATATGTCTCGAAGAATGTTCGAGAAAAGCCCAGCTAACGAGCCCGTGGCTTTTGACAAGGAGTATCGATGCAGATTACCTCAGGCCTGCCTGAAGGCTTTAATGCCGGTGCGTACGACATGATCGTTGTCGGCGCCGGTTATGCCGGTGCCGTTTGCGCCCGCCGTCTTGCCGAAACTATCGGCTATCGTGTTGCCGTTTTGGAGCGCCGTAGCCACATTGCGGGCAATGCCTTCGACTGCACTGACGAGGCGGGAATCCTGGTCCACGAGTATGGTCCTCATATCTATCATACCTTTAACGAGCGCGTCCACAATTTCCTGTCGCGCTTTACCAAGTGGACGGACTACCAGCACAAGGTGCTCGCCAACATCAACGGTACCCTTATGCCCGTGCCCTTTAACCATGCGAGCCTTAAGCTTGCCTTTGGCGATGAGCGCGGCGAGGAGCTGTATCAGAAGCTCGTGGAGACCTTTGGCAAGGACGTCAAGGTCCCCATCATGGAGCTGCGCAAGAAGAACGACCCGGATCTTGCCGAGGTCGCCGATTACGTCTACGAGAACGTCTTTTTGCATTACACCATGAAGCAGTGGGGCCAGACGCCCGATCAGATCGACCCTTCGATCACCGGCCGCGTCCCCGTCTTTGTGGGCGATGACGATCGCTACTTCCCGCAGGCTCCTTTCCAGGGCATGCCGCAGGACGGCTATACCGCGCTGTTCGAGCATATGCTCGATCACGATCTGATCGACGTATTCTGCGACGTGGACGCCCGTGACCTCTTTGAAATCGACGAGACCACCGTCAAGATCGACGGCAAGGTCTATGGTGGCGAGATTGTCTACACCGGTCCACTCGACGAGCTGTTCAACCTCGACCTGGGCGCGCTGCCGTACCGCACGCTCGATATGAAGTTCGAGACGCTCGATATGGATCAGTTCCAGCCCGTGGGCACCGTCAACTACACTACGAGCGAGGACTACACGCGTATCACCGAGTTCAAGAACATGACCGGCCAGGTCCTGCCCGGCAAGACCACCATCATGAAGGAGTACTCCAAGGCCTATACGCCCGGCTCGGGCGAGACGCCGTACTACGCTATCCTGGAGCCCGAGAACCGTGAGCTCTACGAGCGCTATCTTGAGCGCGTCCAGAACCTGACGAACTTCCACCCGGTGGGTCGTCTGGCCGAGTATCGTTACTACGATATGGACGCCGTGACCAATTCCGCCCTCGATCTTTCGGATGAGATTATCGCCTGCCATGCATAAAGTCATAACATTCGGTATTCCCTCGTATAACGCCGCCAAGGACATGGACCATTGCATCACCTCCATCTTGGAGGGGAGCAATTACGCCACCGATATCGAGATTATCGTGGTGGACGACGGCTCCAAGGACGAGACGGCTGCCAAGGCCGACGAGTGGGAGGCCCGTTATCCTGGAATCATCCGCGCGGTGCACCAGGAGAACGGTGGCCACGGTATTGCCGTCCTCTCGGGTCTGCGCGAGGCGCAGGGCACCTACTACAAGGTTGTCGACTCGGACGACTGGCTCGACGGTGCGGCGCTTTCGACCATGCTGTCGATTCTGCGTGGCTTTGAGGAGCGCGACCAGCGCGTCGACCTGTTTATCTCGAACTACGTGTACGAGAAGGTTTATGAGGGCACGCATACCGCGATTGGCTACAAGTTTGCCCTGCCGCGCAAAAAGATTTTCTCTTGGGACCAGATCGGACACTTCCGTCCCGATCAGAACCTGCTCATGCACAGCCTGTGCTATCGCACCGATGTACTGCGCGAGTCCAATCTGCCTATGCCGGCACACACGTTCTACGTGGATAATATCTACGCATACGTGCCGCTGCCGCGCTGCAAAACCATGTACTACGCCGACATCGACCTCTATCGCTACTTTATCGGTCGCGAGGGCCAGAGCGTCAATGAGGCCACGATGGTCAAGCGCCTGGGTCAGCAGTTCCGCGTAACGCGCATCATGATGGAATCGTTCCACCTGTACCAGGACGTTGAGTCCTCGCGTCTGCGTTCGTACATGATGGGCTACTTCACCATGATGATGGCGATTTGCTCGGTGCTCACCAAGCTTTCCGAGGAAGATTGTGCCGATGAGCGCCTGAAGACGCTGTGGAGCGACCTGAAGGAGTACGACGAACGCATGTATCGTCGCGCTCGCTACGGCGTGGTCGGATTCTTTACCAACCTGCATGGACGGGCCGGAGACAAAACCACACTCGGCCTATACCATCTGGCCTCAAAGATCTTCAAATTCAACTAGCTGCGGAGTAATCGCTGCTGATAGGTTGACTGGGCCCCTTGGCCTTTAGTTTGCTACTGCGAACAGTCCTGCTCGCACGGAAAGCACATTTAGTGCTTTCCGGCTCGTGCGGAACTTGTATCAAACTAAAGGCCAAGGGGCCTCTGCTATAAATCGATTGTCAGATAGGTGAATTTGAAGATCTTCGACGCGCGGTACACAGGGGGCCTGGGCTGAAGGGGATCTTGTTGAGTAGGTTGTCCGGTGGAGCTTGGTTATGTTTGTCGCGAGTTCCGCACGAGCCGAAGAGCACTTAATGTGCTCTTCGTGCGAGCCAGGACTGTAGAGCAGCAAACATAACCAAGACCCACCGGGCAACCGGTCGAGTAAGGTTACTTCGCGGCACCCGGGATTCCGTGGGAGGTTTTGGCGGTTTTGGCTCCGTTTACGATGGCGGTCTGCAGGGCTCTTACGGCGAGCATGCCCAACAGGTCCAAGGGAACGGCGGCGCTTGCCTGGGCACTCAGTTTGCCGCTGGCGAGGGTGTAGATGGTGTCGCCGTCGTTGGTGGTGTGCGTGGGGCGGATGGCGTGCGCATAGGCGTCTGCTGCCATTTGGGAGACCTTGGTGGCCTGCGCCTTGGTGAGCTCAACGTTGGTGACGATGCAGCTGATGGTGGTGTTGGTGCGGTCGAGCGGCATCTGCATGGAGCCGGCGGCGGCAAAGGCTGCGAGCTCCATGTCGACGATCTGGTCGCTATCTGCTGCAGCGCGCATGCCAGCGACCCATTCACCGGTGAAGGGGTCGACGACATTGCCACAGGCGTTGACCGAGACCACGGCGCCCACCTTAACAGGGCCGAGTGCCACGGCGGCGGCTCCAAGGCCGGCCTTCATGCAGGTGGCGGGGCCCATGAGCTTGCCCACGGTGGCACCGGTTCCGGCACCTACATTGCCCTGCTCGAGCGTGGTGGGGGTGTTGTCGAACGCCTCGCGCACGGCGGAGATGCCAGCCTCGATGTCGGGGCGTACGGTGGGGTCGCCAAAAGCGAGGTCGAAGATGCAGCTGGAGCACACGATGGGCACCTGCGTGGGGCCGACGGGAAGGCCGATGCCGCGGCTCTCGAGCTCGCGGGCGACGCCGCTTGCGGCCTCTAGACCAAAGGCCGATCCACCCGAAAGGCAGACGGCGTGGACCTTGTCCACGGTGTTCTCGGGACGCAGCAGGTCGGTCTCGCGCGATGCCGGTGCACCGCCGCGAACGTCAACACCGCCGGTGGCGCCCTCGGGTGCCACGATTACGGTGCAACCGGTGCCGGCCTCCTCGTCCGTATAGTTGCCAAAACAAAAGCCATCGACATCGCAAAGATCAATGGCCTCAAGCAGTGTATCCATGTTTTACTCCTATCGGTTTTCCGCCGGGCCTTATGCCCGGTCGGGATCCGTACGGTACGGCAAAATTGTAGGCGCTGGGGAACACCCAGCGCCAGATGCAATTACAAGAGTTTTTGAATTGCGCGCGCGACGCGCGCGATGGGCAGACCCACCACGTTGTAAAAGTCGCCCGAAATATCGTGCACGAGCATACGCCCGCCGACGCCTTGGATGCCGTAGGCGCCTGCCTTGTCCATGGGCTCGCCCGAGGCGACGTAGCGCTCAATCTGCTCGTCGGTGAGCTCATAGAACGTCACGTCGGTCACATCGACAAACGACAGGCTCTCGGCGGCGTGCGGGGCTGTGGCGTCTCCGGCTCTAACGATGCAGACGCCGGTTGCGACCTGGTGTGTGCGCCCCGAGAGCTCGTGGAGCATGGTGCGGGCTTCATCCTCGTTTGCCGGCTTGCCCAAAAGCTTGCCATCGAAGGTGACGATGGTGTCGGCCGCGATGGTCAACTCATTGGGCTCGGCGTGCTCGGCGGCAACGGCGGCAGCCTTAGCGCGAGCTAAGCGCTCGACAAGCGTAAGCGGGGTTTCGTCATCAAAAGGAGTCTCGTCGATGTCAGCGGGAATGACGCGGATGTCGTAGCCCGCTTCGCGCATCAACTCGATGCGGCGCGGTGATTGCGAAGCCAAAATCATAGCTGAATGCCCTCGGCAACCTTCTCGACAGCCTTGTCGCCGGCGAGCGTACGCAGCAGCTCAAGCGCAAAGGGGAGTGACTGGGCCATGCCGCTGGCGGTGATGATGTTGCCGTCGTGCGTGACCTTGTCGCCGGTATAGACGCCCTCGTGGAAGCTCTTCTCAAAGCCGGGGAAGCACGTGGCGTGGCGTCCCTCGAGCAGGTCAAGCTCGCCCAGGATAAACGGGGCGGCACAGATGGCGGCAACATGCTTGGTCGCGGCGAACTCGCAGACTACGTCGCAGACGCGCTGGTCGGCGCGCAGGTTGGTGGCGCCGGGCAGACCGCCGGGCAGCACGACGCAGTCATACTCGTCAAAGTTAATTTCGTCAAAGAGTGCGTCGCAGGTTACGGGAATCTGCAGCGAGCTTACGACCTCGCGCGTGGGCATGATCGAGACGAGCGTGGCGCGCACGCCGCCGCGACGCATGACATCGACCATGGTCAGGCATTCAATCGTTTCAAAGCCATCGGCGGCAAGAACGGCAACGCTGGGCATAAGGGTTCCTTTCATAGGGCGGCATACAATTAGCCGTCTTATACCCCGAAGACCCCCGCTTACCACGCCCCATTCTCCAATGATTTTGATCCCCGCCCCAGAAAATCATGCAGGGTGGATGGGTGTTGCGCACTAGGAGGGGCTTGCGGCGCGGCGATAAAATCTCGGCATCCGTCATCTTTCGCAACATGAGGAGCTGATTTGCGATGATAGGCCTTAGTGTATTCGATCTTCTCGTTTTGCTAGTTGTATTTGGTGGTGTCGCGGCTGTTGCCTTTGCTGTTATCTTGAACAAGGAATCGTCGAATAAGCCTCAGCCTCCGCAGTCCAATCCGTACCAGCAAATGCCTCCCGCGCAGCAGGTTCCACCGCTTCAGCAGACGCCGACCGCGATCGATGATGCTCAGCCAGTTGAGTCCGCTCATTTTTGCCCACAGTGTGGCTCAATGCTGGAAGCAAATGCTTCCTTCTGCCAAAACTGCGGTGCTCCGGTCAACCATCAGTAAGGAATGCGGGGCGGGGTTCAAATAATCATTCGGTACTCGATGATTATTTGAACCCCGCCCCATTTTTATCGTGCGCCACCGACTATTTCGTACGTTGAGAATTGTTGCGCAACAGATTTTGCTTTTTCGGGCTTAGCTTATTCTCAGGTCTTACTCACCTCTCGATCGAAAGGGGCAACCATGCCAAGAACAAGAAAAATGAAATGGGGGATGCTCCTTACGGCCGGCCTTGCACTGGCTGCCAGTCTTGTCGTGGCGCCGCTCGGTGCCTATGCTGCCGACGTTCCCACGCCCGAGCTGAAAGATACGTATGAGCTTGAGAATTCGATATATGTAAACCGTTCGCCTTCTGGAAGGTATGTGCTGTACGGGGATGCATCTGAAGAAAAGTTCTATTTACTAGACACCGAGGATTGGTCTCGCACCATAGTGGATATTGATCCCGAGAGTGATGACTATAAAAATGCATACTGCTTTTCAGCTGACGAAGAGACCTTTTACTGTTTCAATAGAGCGAACGATTCCGTAATTGCATATGATCTGTCCAATGACAAGTCAGAAGAATATCCGCTGGGCTCCGCGGTTCCATCTGACGTGCTTGATGACGATGATGGCGATGTCAGGCTTCAAATATCTAAGGACAACAAATCGCTTTTTATAACATCCCTAGTATATGATTCGCGTTCAGAGGATTATTACGCGGTTTTTAGCGTAGTTGATTTTAAGAACAGCAATACAACGACTAAATACGAATTTACGTCATCCGATGACTACTCTTTGGATGGCCCTGCTTGGATTTCAAATGACGGCAAATACGGCTATGTTATACGGGATTATTGCGGCGACGATTACGATTCACATTCGTACTACGACGTGGTAACGCTCGACCTGAAGGATAAGGAAGCCGTCAACACGTCTGAATTTGACAGGGCGGGCAATACGGTTGTCGTTAACGATGACGGCTCCGCCATCGGCCCCTGCCTCTATGTCTCAAAAAAGGGTGACGCAACCTGCACCTACTTCAGCAATCTGGAATACAACACGCTTAATCAGGACGGATCGCTCGTTCTTGGCTTGTATAACGAAAACAGTGATGGACTCGGCTCCAGCTCTTCTGAGCTGGAAAGCCTTGAAATGATTGTCGTCGATAACAAGACAGGCGAAACAAAATGGAGGACTAAGTACCCTAATGATCTCCCCTTTATGAGTGAAGGTGGATATGGCGCTCTATCGAATGACGGTAGGTTTGCATTGGCCAATGGTTCGGACGACAACGATAACAATCTGTTGTATCTGATTGATACAAAGACGGGTTCACATTCTCAAATTAATTTGAGGGGTTCGCTGGAATACGACCGCGTAGGCGACGACGGCTACATGGGGTCTGCGTGGTTCTCGAAGGACTGCTCATTGATTTACGCCGTTCAAGATAATAAGGATGACGGTTTTAGGATCGATGTCTACAAGAGCGGCATCTCCCAGCAATCCCTTTTGGCCGATTCGCAAAAGGACGACAGCTCATCCTCGTTCAATCCCATTCTCATCGTCGTTATTGTTGCGATTCTCATCGCGGCGGGCGTTGGCGGCTTCTTTGTCATTCGCATGCGCAAACACTCTAAGGCATATGCGGCGGTTGCGAATAACACCGCA
Source organism: uncultured Collinsella sp. (assembly GCA_905209765.1). GTDB lineage: Bacteria > Actinomycetota > Coriobacteriia > Coriobacteriales > Coriobacteriaceae > Collinsella. Next base: position 13,983 of record CAJLUE010000019.1, read on the forward strand.
TATACAGCGCCTCAGCAGACGATGCCGCAGAATTTCGTCGGACAGCAGGCTCAGGCCCAGCCGCAGCAGGCTCCTGCGCCCTCGGATGCGCCGCGATTCTGTAGCTCGTGTGGAAGCCCGCTTACGCCCGATTCTGAATTCTGCCCACATTGCGGCGCGCCGGTAAAGCACTAAGTGTATGCCGGTGGAGCGATTAAAACAGAATCGCGACATGCTGATGGTCGCGGGCATCTTTGCGGTGCTCGTGACCATCGCGGATATGTTTCGCGATACCGTGGGATTCTCTTGCAACCCTATCTACTTGGTCCATGTTTTGGGACACATGGCCTTTTTCTGTGCAGCGTTTATGCTCGGCGACTGTCTGATCGAGCGGTTTCTGGCGGGACGCAAAAGTACTGTCGACGTTCCTCGACAAGTCCATGCTGGATGGTTTGACAACTTGTGCGACATGGCGTTCTCTGGCATCCCGCAGACGTACGCATTCGGCGGCATCGTAAAACTGGGCGCAATCATCTACGCCTGCTGGTCTCCGTTGCTGGTCCTGCTGTTCCCGGGCGTGATCTGGTGGGATACTCGCCAGCAGCTCTTGCAGTACAACGGCTTACCCAATGCCTTGTCGGAGGGCGTCATCACCGATCACCATCCAGTGCTCGATACCTATCTGTACGGATGGTTTACCGATCTGGGTCGTGCGCTGGGGAGTGTCGACGCCGGGGTGTACGCCTTCTGCCTGGTGCAGGCGTTTCTGGCGGCGTGTGCCCTGGCGTGCTGCCTTGTTTTGGTACGCCGCATGGGCGGCGGACGTGGCGTTTGCCTGGCACTGCTGGCGTTTCTGTGCCTGTATTGGCACCTTCCCATCTATGCTTCGGCCATGGCGAAGGACGCCACCTTCCTGCCGTTTTTCCTACTGCTCTCGGTTGCTTCCATTGAGGTCATGCGTTCGAGGGGGCAACTTCTGAGGGCCCCCGGTTTCCTTGCTGTATACGTTGCGCTTCTGCTTCTGGTTTCGCTGACGCGTAAGACCGGCCTGATTCTCGTGCTGATTGTCCTGGTTGTCGTGTTCTTCAAGGTAACGTGTCGGCGCGGGCGAGTTGTCGTTGCGGCAATGGCGGTCGGCGCTTCTCTGTTTATGACGGTCCTTATGCCCAGGGCCGTGCTTCCCGCTTTGGGGTGCGAGCCGGGTGGCAAGCAGGAGGTCTACGGTCTCATGTTTCAGCAGTCCGCGTTGCTGATGCGTGACCACGGGGACGAGCTTCCGGAATGGCAGCGTCAAGAGATCGAGCGCGCCATCGGGGAGGATGGTAAGAACAACTACACGTGGTTTTTAACCGACTCCGTTAAAGACCCCACGTTTGGTAAGGCCGACGAGCTCGATTTTGCAGCCTATTTTGGCGCGTGGGTAGCGGGGCTCCTACAGCATCCACTTTGTTATCTCGAGGCATATCTGGGAGTGCAGATTGGCTGGTATGCCATGCCGGCGGCGGGAAGCGAGGCCTTGTCGCCCTATGTGACTCCTGTCGACGGACACAACGTGAGCCACGTGTTTCCCCGCTCGCGGGATTTGGGATTGAGCTGGTCCGATGCGACCTTGGGCCGCAGTGTCGAGTCGCTTGTTGCATGGCTTCAGTCGACGCCGGTCGGCATGCTTATTGGCGCCAAGGCGCTTTGGTCGACCTGGGGCATGGCGTTTCTGCTGTTGGAGATAAAACGTCGTGCGCCCCAGAAACTCTATCTGATGGCGCCGCTCGTTGCGGCAAACCTTGTTCTTTGGATCTCGCCGACGTCGTACACGACCGAGTCGATGCGCTACCTGCTGCCGTTGTTGTTCTGGCTGCCGGTAAGCACGGCGATGACTTTTGCCAGCGTTGCATCGACCGAATAAAACCGAGCCAAGGGATTGGGCACTTATCGACCGTATATCGCTGCGGGGTAGCTAATTTGGGACGGGGCTTTTTTAGCTACCCTTTTTGGACGACTTCGCACTCTTTTATTCAATGTAAGGGTAGCTAAAAAAGCCCCGTCCCAAATTAGCTACCCAGTGCAATGACCGTGTGGTTAGTTGCGCTTGAGGTGGACGACCGTTTCGCAGTGGAAGGTTTGCGGGAACAGGTCGACCGGTGTGATCTTGACGGGGGAGAAGGTGCCCTCCTCGACAAAGCGCTTGAGGTCGCGTGCCAGGGTGGCAGGGTCGCAGCTCACGTAGGCGACATCACGGGCGCTCGTGCTCGCGATGAGGTCGATCGCCTCGGGCGCGAGGCCCGCGCGTGGCGGATCGACTACTAGGACATCGGCGTCCTGATCGGGGAACTCGCGCACCGCGTCGCCGCCGATGACGTCGACGTTATCGAGCTTGTTGATCTCCAGGTTGCGACGCAGGTCGCGCACGGCCGGGCCGTAGGCCTCGACGGCGGCGACGTAATCGCAGCGGCGGGCGAGCGGCAGGGTAAAGGTGCCGGCACCGCAGTACAGGTCCACGGCCAGCTCGTCTTCCTGCGGGTCGAGGGCGTCCATAACGAGCTCGATTAAAATCTCGGCACCCTTGGTATTGACCTGGAAAAACGACGGGGCAGATAAGCGCATCTGGCCTTCGGCGATATTCTCGGTCCACGAGCCCTCGCCGGCGAGCATCTCCACCTTAGAGACACGGCGGGCTTTCTTTTCGCCCTTGCTCATCACACGAACGATGCTCGTGGGATGAGCGGCGTCCGCCAGCACGCGGGAGACCTGCGAGCGCGGGAAGGAGCCTGTGTGCGTCCAGAGTGCGACCTCGAGTGCCTTGGTGCGGCGCGATGCGCGAATGCCCACGCGTTCGAGCCCCAAATCATGGCTGCCGCTCAGATAGTTGAGTGCGCCGACGACCGATTTGAGCGCCTTCGGGAAGCGCTTGTCGAACAGCGGGCACGCATCGACGGTCACGATTTTGCTGGGGTCGACACCGTGCATGCCAAGGCGCACGCGACCGTTGACGACGGTGGGTTCCAGCTCGATCTTGTTGCGGTAGCCCCAGTCGTCCTTGGTGTGGCAGATGGGCTGTACCAACTCATCGACCTGCTCAGGAGCGAACTTGCCGATGCGCTCGAGCGTGGAGCGTAGGTTTTGCTCCTTGGCGGCGAGCTGTGCCGTGCGTGAGAGATTGCCCCACGAGCAGCCGCCGCAGATACCCACGAAGGGGCAGGGAGGCTGAATGCGATCGGGGCTTGGCTCCAGAATCTCGGTGGTACGGGCGCGCATGAACGACTTGCCGTCCTGTACGACCTCGGCCTCGACGGTGTCGCCTGCCACGGCGCCCTGCACAAAGACGGCTTTACCGTTGTCGGCGTGCGCCAGACCGTCGGCGCCGTAGGTCATCGATTCTATGGTGAGCTTCATATTCCTGCCTGTCATTCGCGGTTTTGTCCGCAACCATGGTAGCAGGGAAAAGCGCCCCGTATCTGGGGCATTCCTCAAATACGGGGCGCTTCTACAAACGTCTATTTCGTCTTGCCGGTAATGAGCGTCTTAAGGCCTAGGCCGATCAGACCCAGTCCCATGCGCACGCGACCGGGGCGATGGCGCTCGATGGCTTTGGTCTTGCCGGCGGGCTTCTCGCGGCGGGCACTCTTCTCGGGTGCGGACTTGGTGACCTGCAGCTCGGGCCGAGGTGCAGGTGCAGGCTCGGGCTCAATGACGGTCGCCTGGACCCTCTGAATCTCGGGCGCTTTCTCCACGGCGGGCTTAGCGGCAGCCTCGGGCTCATTCACCGGGGGAGCGGCAACCGCTTCCGGTTTGGCAACTGCCCTATGTTCAACCTCGGCCTGAATAGCCTCCTCGGCTACACGTTCCTTCTCCTGTGCGCGCTGCTGCGCGGCGGCCTCGGCGTTGCGATAGGCACGCTCCAGCAGGGCTTCCTGCGAGTTGAAGGGTTTCTCGCCCTCTGCGCGCTCCACGGGGACCCAGGTGCCGTCGCTCGTGAGGCTGCGGGCCTTCACGTTGTCGCGCAGCTGCATGCCCATGTACTCGTGCACCAGTGCGCGGCAGGTGGGGTCGAGCACGGGGAAGGCGATCTCCACGCGGTGCTCGGTGTTGCGCGTCATCATGTCGGCCGAGCTCAGATAGATCATGTCCGAGTCCACGCCAAAAGCGTAAACGCGCGCATGCTCCAAAAAGCGTCCGACGATAGAACGGACATGCACGTTCTCGGTCTTGCCCGGAACGCCCGGCTTGAGGCAAGAGATGCCGCGGATGATCATGTCCACGCGGACTCCTGCGCACGATGCCTCGGCGATCTTGTCGATGACCTCGCGGTCGGTGAGCGAGTTGAGCTTAAAGAACACACGGGCGGGCTCGCCGATAAGGGCGCGCTGAATCTCGCGGTCCAGGCCGCGCATGATGAGCGGTTTGAGGCCCACGGGCGCCACGCCCAGGAAGCGGTAGTCGCCGCGCAGGTTGCCCAGCGACAGGTTGCGGAAGAACAGGTTGGCGTCCTCACCGATGCCGGGATGCGCAGTCATGAGCATAAAGTCGCTGTAGAGCTTGGCCGTTTTCTCGTTAAAGTTGCCGGTGCCCAAAAGCGTCAGACGGGTAAGCGCCATGCCCTCGCGATAGGTGAGCTGGCAGATCTTGGAGTGGCACTTAAAGCCCTCGGAGCCGTAGATGACGGTGCAGCCTGCCTCTTCCAGACGCTCGGCCCACTCGATGTTGTTCTGCTCGTCGAAGCGGGCGCGGAGCTCCATGAGCACCGTGACCTCTTTGCCGTTCTCGGCAGCATCGATCAGCGACTCGCACAGGCGGCTCTGCTTGGCCACGCGGTAGAGCGTGATGCGCAGCGAGATACACTCGGGGTCGTAGGCGGCCTCGTGCACCAGGTCCAAGAACGGGTTCATGGCCTCGTAAGGGTAAAAGAGCAGCTTGTCGTGCTGCAGCACCTGCTCGCGGATGGAGCGGGTCATATCGATGGTGGGATTGGGCTGCGGCTTAAACGGCGTAAAGAGCAGCTCGTTGCGTAGATGCTCGGGAATCTTGCCCTCAATGCCAAAGACATAGCCCAGGTTGAGCGGGATATCGCAGGTAAAGACCGAGCGGCGCGAAAGCTCGAGCGCCTTGCGGATGGTCTTGAGCGTTGGCTTTTCGAGCGAGCCCGATACGGCAAGTACCACCGGCTGCAGACGCAGGCGCTTCTTGAGGATGCGCTTCATGTGCTGGCGGTAATCCTCTTCCTCCTCGACGCCCTCGCCGTCCGGGTCGATATCGGCATTGCGAGTGACGCGGATCAGCGCGCGGTCGAGCGGCTTATAGGAGCCAAAGCAGTTGTCCAGGCAGGCGAGAATGACGTCCTCGAGCAAAATGTAGGAGTAAGTGCCAGTGGGCGAGGGAATCTCGACCACGCGGTTCATCGAGGTGGGAATCTCGATCAGGCCCAGCAGGCTCTCCTCATCGGTGACGCCGTCCAGGCCACAAGCCAGGTAGAGTGCGCCGTTGCGCAGGTTGGGGAAGGGATGGCGTGGGTCGATCACCAGCGGTGAGATGACCGGCGACACGTAGGCCTGGAAGTAACGGGTGACAAAGGTGCGCTCCTCGGGCGTAAGCGAATCGATGCGGGCGCGGTGAACGCCCAAGGTGTCGAGCTTGCCCTCGATGTTCTTAAAGATGGACTCCCAACGGGTAAGGAGTCCGGGCAGCTCTGCCATGACAGCATCGACCTGCTCTGAGGCGGTCATATTGCTCTTGTTGTCGACAGGTTGCTTTTTGAGCTCGGCAAGGTCGGACAGGCCACCCACGCGCACCATGAGGAACTCATCGAGGTTGGACTCGAAGATCGAGACGAACTTAAGGCGCTCGAACAGCGGCACGGACTCATCAAAAGCCTCGTCGAGCACACGGTTGTCAAAGCGTAGCCAGCTGAGCTCTCGGTTCTGCGTGTACGAGAAGTCGCGCGGCGGTTTGCGCAGCTTTGCGGCGGCTTGCTTTTTTTCGATTTTGCTCGGCATATGCATCTGTCCGTTCAGTCCCCGCAGGGGACGGTAGCCTAACACTATTTACTATTCTCTCAATTTAGTCGACTTGTGGCACGGACGTATTGTGCGAACGGTATCTTAACCTACTTCTTACGCTGTCAAGGCATGCAACTAACTGTCCAATTCGTTTTGAAAACAATCTATATCCATACTCAACTGGTGAGGATGTATGAATAAGAATGATTGCGAGCTGAATATAATCGAATCCAAATTGAATCATGGACAGACGACATATATATGCAGAAAACAGTTTTAGCTATGCAATTCCTAAACATGAAATTATTTGTGCAATCTTGCTCAATTCCTTAGAAAAAAGAACGATTACCTTTGAAAACATGCTTTAGAGAACTGAAGTGCATCATGGGGGAATCATATGCGATATACCGTTCATCGCACTTTGCTGACCGTTCGGGGGCGAGGTGGAATTGCGGGTGGTTTTTGGATATAACTAGAGCTGTCAGCAAGCAGCGTCCCATACGGAGGGGCGCTGATACATTCGGCCAGTAAGGCCCGAAAGAAAGGTAGGAGGCCATGACGAAAGGTCTGCACGTGCCTTCCGAGATCGGCAAGCTCAGGAAGGTCTGCCTGCACCGTCCCGGCGACGAGCTCCTCAACCTGCCGCCCGACGAGCTCGAGCGACTCCTGTTCGACGACGTCCCGTTCCTGGAGGTCGCACAGCAGGAGCACGACACCTTCGCCCAGATCCTGAGGGACCAGGGCGTGGAGGTCCTCTACCTCGAGAACCTCGTCGCGGAGGTGTTCGACCAGGTCCCCGGCGCCCGCGCCGAGTTCACCGACCAGTACATCGCCGAGGCCGGCATCCGCGGCCAGCACATGCCGCAGATCGTCCGCGAGAAGCTGGACTCCATCGAGGACAACCTCGAGTTCGTCAAGAAGACCATGGCCGGCATGACCAAGGCCGAGATCGACCTGCCCCTCACGGCGTCCACGACCCTCGACTCCCTGGTCAACTCCGAGTCCGAGTCCGACCTGATCATCGACCCGATGCCCAACCTCTACTTCACCCGCGACCCGTTCGCGGTCGTCGGCGAGGGCGTCAACCTCAACCGCATGTACTCGGTCACCCGCAACCGCGAGACCCTGTACGGCAAGTACGTCTTCAAGTACCACCCCGACTACAAGGACGTCTCCCTGTACTTCCGCCGCGACTGCCAGTTCCACACCGAGGGCGGCGACGTGCTGAACATCAACGAGAAGACCCTCGCCGTCGGCATCTCCCAGCGCACCCAGGCCGCCGCTATCGACGTCATGGCCCAGAACATCTTCTGGAACTCCGACTCCAAGGTCGAGCGCATCCTGGCCTTCGACATCCCGGTCTCGCGCGCCTTCATGCACCTCGACACGGTCTTCACCCAGATCGACGTCGATAAGTTCACGATCCACCCCGCCATCATGGGCACCCTGCGCGTCTACGAGCTGACCGCCGGCAAGAACCCGGGCGACGTGAACATCCGCCTGATCGAGGACACCCTCGAGCACGTCCTGGAGGACGCCACCGGCGTCGACCAGGTCAAGCTGATCCCCTGCGGCGGCGGCGACCCGATCGCGGCCTCCCGCGAGCAGTGGAACGACGGCTCCAACACCCTGTGCGTCGAGCCCGGCAAGATCTGCGTCTACGCCCGCAACACCGTCACCAACGACGTGCTGTACAAGGAGGGCCTGGACCTTCTCGTCGTGCCCTCCGCCGAGCTCTCCCGCGGCCGCGGCGGCCCGCGCTGCATGAGCATGCCCTTCTGGCGCGAGGACCTCTAAGTCTTTCCGTTTCCGGTGCGGTCCCCCTACAACCGCACCGGTTTCGCCCGTCAAACGGGCAACACTAATACTTACGTAATTCATTTTTTCGAAAGGAAACGAACCATGGGTGTTAACCTCTCCGGCCGTAGCTTCCTCAAGCTCCTCGACCTCTCCACCGAGGAGATCGAGTACTTGCTCAAGCTTTCCAAGAACTTCAAGGACATGAAGCGTGCTGGCGTTCCGCACCGCTATCTCGAGGGCAAGAACATCGTTCTGCTCTTCCAGAAGACCTCCACTCGTACCCGCTGCGCCTTCGAGGTCGGCGGCATGGATCTGGGCATGGGCGTCACCTACCTCGATCCCGGTTCGTCGCAGATGGGCAAGAAGGAGTCCATCGAGGACACCGCCCGCGTTCTCGGCCGCATGTATGACGGCATCGAGTTCCGTGGCTTTGCCCAAGACGACGTCGAGGAGCTCGCTGCTAAGTCCGGCGTGCCCGTGTGGAACGGCCTGACCACCGAGTGGCACCCCACCCAGATGCTCGCCGACATCCTGACCGTCCAGGAGAACTTCAACTACGACATCAAGGGCAAGACCCTCGTCTTCATGGGCGACTGCAAGAACAATGTCGCTCGCTCCCTCATGGTTGTCTGCTCCAAGCTCGGCATGAACTTCGTGGCCTGCGGCCCCGAGGAGTGCATGCCCGCTGACGACGTCATCGAGGCCTGCAAGCCCATCGCCGAGGCTAACGGCTGCACCATCAAGCTGACCACCGACGTCAAGGACGGCGTCACCGGTGCTGACGTTATCTACACCGACGTGTGGGTCTCCATGGGCGAGCCCGACGAGGTCTGGGCCGAGCGCATCGCTCAGCTCACCCCGTATCGCGTTACCTCCGAGGTCATGGCTATGGCCAACCCGGGTGCCATCTTCCTGCACTGCCTGCCCAGCTTCCACGACACCAACACCACGATTGGCGCCGAGAAGTGCGAGCAGTTCGGCATCACCGAGCAGGAGGTCACCGACGAGGTCTTCGAGAGCCCCGCTTCCAAGGTCTTCGACGAGGCCGAGAACCGCATGCACACCATCAAGGCTGTCATGTACGCTACGCTCAAGTAAGAGCATCTGGCATCTCGCTCGGGGTGTATTGCTGCACACCCCGAGCGGCTTTGTCTGGTAAATATCTCGCGTCGGGCGGTGGGCACGGCACGGAAGATCCGCTTCGTGCGAGAAAGTTAAATGATTTATGAAGGGGGGATGAGAACCATGACTGAGACCGCTAAGAAAAAGCGCGGTATGCCTTCATCGTTCACCATTCTTCTAGCTCTGCTGGCAATTGTTGCAGTGATTACCGTTATCGTCTCCGGCACGTCCGGCGGCGCGGTTACTGCCGCCCGTCTGAGCGATTTCTGCACCGCCCCGATTAAGGGCTTCGCTGACGCTCTGCCCGTCTGCCTCTTCGTTATGATCCTGGGCGGCTTCCTCGGTATGATGACCGAGACCGGCGCCCTGGACAACGGCATCGCCGTTCTGGTGCAGAAGCTTAAGGGCAACGAGATCATGCTCATTCCTGTCCTTATGCTCATCTTCTCTCTCGGTGGTACTACCTATGGTATGTGCGAGGAGACCGTTCCCTTCTACGCCCTGCTCGCCGCTACCATGATGGCCGCTGGCTTCGACCCCATGGTCGGCGCCGCTACCGTCCTGCTCGGCGCTGGCTGCGGCTGCCTGGGCTCCACGGTTAACCCGTTCGCCGTCGGCGCTGCCGTCGACGCTCTGACCGGCGTTGGCATTGAGGTCAACCAGTCCATCATCATCGGCCTCGGTGCCGTCCTGTGGATTGTCACTACCGCTATGTCCATCGTCTTCGTGATGAACTACGCCAAGAAGGTCAAGGCTGACAAGGGTTCCACTATCCTGTCGATGCAGGAGCTCAAGGACGCCGAAGAGGCTCACGGCAAGGCTGCTTCCGAGGTCCACAAGGAGGTCAAGCTCACCGGTCGTCAGAAGGGTGTTCTGATCGCCTTCGCCTTCACCTTCGTCGTCATGATCGTCGGCTTCATTCCGCTGGCCGACCTCAACGAGGGCGTCGCCAACTTCTTCGACGCTGGCGCTGTCTACGACGCCGACGGTAACGCCGTCGTCCAGGGCTGGTCTGCCCTGATCACCGGCCTGCCCATTGGCCAGTGGTACTTCGACGAGGCTTCCACCTGGTTCTTCCTCATGGCCGTCCTGATCGGTATCATCGGTGGCCTGTCCGAGAAGCAGATTGTTAACACCTTCATCACCGGCGCTGCCGACATGATGTCCGTTGTTCTCGTCATCGCCCTCGCCCGTGGTATCTCCGTTCTCATGGCTAACACCGGCCTCGACGTCTTCGTCCTTGACGCTGCCGCCAATGCCCTGGCTGGCCTGTCCGGCGTGATCTTCGCTCCCATGAGCTTCCTGGTCTACTTCGGCCTGTCCTTCCTGATCCCCTCGACCTCCGGTATGGCCACCGTCTCCATGCCCATCATGGGACCGCTGGCTGTTAAGCTCGGCTTCTCGCCCGAGGTCATGGTCATGATCTTCTCCGCCGCCATCGGTGTCGTGAACCTGTTCACCCCGACCTCCGGCGCCATCATGGGCGGTCTCGCCCTGGCCAAGATCGAGTGGACGACCTGGCTCAAGTTTGCCCTTAAGCTCATCGTCGCGCTCTCCGTCGTCTGCGCCATCATCCTGACCGTCGCCTGCGTGTTGATCTAAGTACCCAACGGGTACCCCACGGAAACCTTGACGATCCTGTAAAGGATCACTTGGTCATCGTCTGTCCGGTGGGGTCAACCCACCGGTAGACTCCTACCTTTAGCCCCCTCCCGTTCCGTGCGCGGGAGGGGGCGCTCTTGTGTTCCGGCGTTTTACCAAACGCCGGAACCACTCGACGCTGCAAGCCCGCCAGAGCGGCAATCTGACGTTCAATCGTCGGGCATGGCCAAAAGGCCTATGCCCTCCTCTTTCACGTCACCTTGCTCGCTCTGGCGGGCTTTCGCTGACTTATGCTCAACCTGCGATGTTGCCGTTGTTGGTGTAATGGGGCGGTGCAATGGGGTCAGGTTACTTCGCGCCAAAAGGGGCAGTTGCGGTGGAATAGTTCCTGTTTGGCCGTCTTGAGGGGTTAAACAGGAACTATTCCACCGCAACTTATCGGTGGCGTGTTTGGTTGGTGCCCGTTGACGGTCTGGGTATCGGGGAGGGCGGGCTCCGTTATAATCGCCTAGAACATTAAATGGAAACGGGACGGGAGCCATATATGCGCCAGGGTTTCGACAACGCGAAGTATATCGAGCTGCAGGCCGCTCATATTAAGGAGCGCATCTCGCAGTTTGGCGGCAAGCTGTATTTGGAGTTTGGCGGCAAGCTGTTTGACGACTATCACGCGAGTCGCGTGCTGCCGGGTTTTGAGCCGGACAGCAAGTTTCGCATGCTTAAGAGCATTGCCGACGACGTCGAGGTCATCATCGCCATTAACGCGAACCACATCGAGAAGAACAAGGCTCGCGGTGACCTGGGCATTACCTATGACGAGGACGTTTTGCGCCTGGTCGACCTGTTCCGCGGCAACGGTTTTGCTGTCGCGGCCGTGGTTATCACCCAGTACGCCGGCCAACCCGCCGCCGATGTGTTCCGCAATCGCCTGAACGCGCTCGGCATTCCTGCCAAGCTGCACTATCCCATCGAGGGCTATCCGCACGACGTCGACCTGATCGTGTCCGACGACGGCTATGGCAAGAACGAGTTTGTCGAGACCACCCGTCCGCTCGTCGTCGTGACGGCGCCCGGCCCCGGCTCGGGCAAGCTCGCCACCTGCCTGTCTCAGCTCTATCACGAGCACAAGCAAGGCACCGCCGCCGGCTACGCCAAGTTCGAGACTTTCCCGGTCTGGAATCTGCCCCTCACGCATCCGGTCAACATCGCCTATGAGGCCGCCACGGCCGACCTTGACGATGCCAATATCATCGACTCCTTCCACTTGGAGGCCTACAACAAGACCACGGTCAACTACAACCGTGACGTCGAGGCCTTCCCGGTGGTCCGTGCTCTGATGGAAAAGATCCTGGGCAAGAGCCCCTACCAGAGCCCCACGGACATGGGCGTCAATATGGTCGGTTTTGCCATTACCGATGACGATGCCTGCCGCGACGCTTCCAAGATGGAGATCGTCCGCCGCTACTTTACCGCGGTCGAAAATGTGCGCCGTACCGGCGTGGGCGATGAGCAGGTTGATCGTCTCAAGATCATTATGAAGAAGGCCGGTATCGACAAGAACTACTCGCCGGCACGCTCGGCCGCTCTTACCAGGGAGCAGCTGACGGGTGGCCCCGTAGGCGCCATGGTCATGCCCGATGGCTCCGTGGTGACCGGCAAGACTTCCACGCGCTTGGGCGCCGCGAGCTCGCTCATCATGAATGCACTTAAGCACGTCTCGGGCGTTGACCTTGAGCTCGAGGTCATTAGCGATGAGGCGATCGAGCCTATCAGCAAGCTCAAGACGCATTTCCTGGGTAGCAAGAACCCGCGCCTGCACACCGACGAGACGCTTATGGCGCTCTCGATCACCTCGGCAACGAGCGAGACGGCGGCCCGCGTCCTTTCGGGCCTGGAGCAGCTGCGTGGCTGCGATGCCTTCTTTAGCGTGATCATCTCGCCGACGGACGAGACGGTGCTGCGCAAGCTGGGCATCAACGTGTGCTGCGAGCCCAAGTTCGAGCGCCGTGGCTTCTTCCACCGCTAAGCCTGGATAAATTGGTCTGAAAGGGGCGCATCGGATATACATTCGGTGTGCCCCTTTTATCAACAAAGCTACCGTTTAACCTAAAATTAGCCCATTTACCTGCCTATAAGCGATTTGGGCGGTATACAATAACCCTAATTGTTTCATCCTTTTGCGGGGATGCCGCATGATGGATGTTGCCGGCCATCATGGGGTGTGCCGGTCGCGCACGGTGCAAGTGATGCCCGTGCTCGGTTTGAGGAGGCTGCCATGGCTGGCAAGGGTCGTGCGAGTGTCAACGATATGAAGCGTGTCGAGGTGCAGGTGCTGATGGACATCGCACAGCAGTCTGAAGACAACGGCGGATTTTATGGCTTTTCGCGAAAGACGCTTGCCGAGCGTGTGGGGGTGTCTCCGTATCGCGCCCGCGCGGCAATTGAACGCTTGGAATCCGAAGACATCATTGAGGTCGTCTCGCGCTACAGCGACGACGGTGGCCAGCTCGCAAATGGTATTTGTCTTACGGAGCGTGGCGAATGGTATCTGGAGGGCATCCGTGCCGGTATGCTCGTGCAGGATTTGATCAAGGACGAAGTCGCCGATCGATAACAGCGTGCATACATAGTGGAAACGACGCCGCCTGGGCAACCGGACGGTGTTTTGTTTCGAGATGGAGAAATGCGATTGCGCGTAAGAAAAATTGTGCGCGGCGCGCGTCGCGAGTATTACAATGAAGACCCGTAAGATGTGTATGGACAACTTCTACGGGAAGCGCAGGTAACTCAATATGACCAAGCATGTGTTCGTGACCGGCGGCGTGGTTTCGTCTCTGGGCAAGGGTATTACCGCGGCCTCGCTGGGCCGTCTGCTCAAGTCGCGCGGGTACAAGGTGACGATGCAAAAGGCCGACCCGTATCTGAACGTCGACCCCGGCACCATGAGCCCGTTCCAGCATGGCGAGGTCTTTGTGACCGAGGACGGCTACGAGTCCGATCTGGACCTGGGCCACTACGAGCGCTTTATTGACGAGAACCTGACCCGCGATTCCAACTTTACGACTGGTGCCATCTATAAGAGTCTGATCGCCCGCGAACGTCGCGGTGACTTTTTGGGCGGCACCGTGCAGGTGATTCCGCACGTCACGAACGCCATTAAGGATAAGTTCCGTCGTATTGAGGAGCAGACCGGCTCCGACGTGGTCATCACTGAGTTGGGCGGCACCATCGGTGACATCGAGTCGCAGCCGTTTGTCGAGGCCATTCGTCAGTATCGCAAGGAGGCCGGCCCCGAGAACGTCTGCTACATCCACGTGTCGCTCGTTCCCT
>CAJLUE010000020.1 GCA_905209765.1 uncultured Collinsella sp.
GGTCAGCCCGTGGGAGGCCAGGGCGCCGCTGACCGGTGGACGGCACCGAGCCGTCATCCGAAACTGAAGAAGGGGGAGGCCTCGCGGCCTCCCCCCTTTTTTGCGCTAACACTTCACAATATAGTTGCATTTCACCTGTAACCCGGTTGGGCTTATGGGTAATGAGCTTTTATTTAAAGACAATAAATCGAATCACAAGGGCAATTGCTATGACCACAATGATCAAAAGCAGAATTGTCAGTCGATGTTGCTTACGTCGTTTACTTGACGATACGAAGATCGTTTTCCCTTGTTTTGGCGTCTCGAGATAACGAGCCGAATGCGTTAAGGTTTGCTTAGGTCGAGGACCTCTTTGCTGTCGAGTTTTGGGCGTTTTCGTCGGGACGTCATTGATCGCGCTGTTTTTTGATAACGGTGCATCTTTCAGATATACGGGATCGCTCGATGCGACGCCCATATGCTTACGTCCCGTCTGGGCATCCTCGAGCGTTTGATATCGATTTCTCGTAACATACTCGGGCTCTGCATCATTAATGGGCTCTTGCGAGATGTGGGGGCGATGGAACCGTGGTGGCTGCGCGGAAGTATCTTCCCCCTGCGTCGGCATAAACATATTGTTCTGGTTTTGGTCGTCCATGATGCCCTTTAGCTCGTTTCCAACAACGTATACGCGCTCATTGTAAGCCCCTTGTTATTTGTAGCTGTGGACATACTCGTTATTTAAGCTCTGGTTCAAAGAACCTTAACCTTCCTAAAACCTGAGTCATACGCACTTAGATATGCTTATAGTAGTGGACTAAAAAAACTTTATAGTCGATGTATATATGAGCACTGGGTGGGCATATATAAGAGCGTCAAAAGAAGTCCCAGTTACCTAGAAGATGACTCGGCAGTCCTATAAAGGAGTGGTAAACATGGCAAGCATGGTTCCTTATCGTTCGGTTTTTGGCGTTCGTCCCTCTGCAAGCTCGCTGTTCGATCTGTTTGATGATATGAGCGACCTAGCGAACAACTCGATTGCCTCTAAGGCGTTCCCCGTTGACGTTGAGGATAAGGGCGATGGCTATGAGGTCAAGGCTTATCTGACCGGCGTCGCCAAGGACGATATCGATGTCGAGCTTAACGAGGGCCGTCTGTCCATTAGCGTGAATGTCGAGGAAGACGAGGAGAACGAGGGCAAGAACTTCCTGCAGAAGGAGTTCAGCTCGTACAGCGCGACGCGTGGCGTGTATCTTAAGGACGCTTCGAGCGAGGGCCTCTCGGCTAAGTACGCTGACGGCATCCTGACCGTTACGGTTCCCAAGATCGTTGAGAAGAAGAACGTTACGAAGATCTCCATCGACTAACTTCGTTGGTGTTCTGCGCTATTAAAAGATAACAAAAGGGGCTGGGAAGCGATTCCCGGCCCCTTTTGCTGTCTAGGAAAGCCTATTGAATGGTTGCTGGCCGATACTGGCTTGCGGGGCATATCGAGAGTTTTCGTGATCCTTGGAGAAGGGTGGCGGAGCTGCCGACCTCGTCATCCAGGGTTGCGGCTAGAGCTTTGGCATAGCTTTTGACGGTAAGGCTCGGACGATTGTTATCTTGGCTGATATGCATGGCAATGAGCTGTTCGGTGCGATCGGTAACAAGTTCGCGCGCGGCTTCGGCGGCTTGGTCGTTGGAGAGGTGTCCCCTTGCAGACAGGATGCGCTCCTGAAGAAAGCGGGGATATTCTCCCTCGCGCAGCATGGTCACATCGTGGTTGCTTTCGAGCGCAAGGACTCGACAATCTTTGAGGGTGTTCATGGCTTGGCTCGATAGTTCTCCGGTGTCGGTGGCAAAGCCGATTGAATCATCGAGAGCATTGAATCGATAGCCGACAGGATTGATGACATCGTGTGATGTTGAGTAGGTTTGCACCTGGATGCCGGCAATGGATAGGGTGTCACCGGGATCGAATTCCTCGACAGGCAGATGCGAAAGACTTTCTTTGCTCGAAAGTGTGCCCCTGCTGGCAAAGAGGGGGCCGTGCCAGTGCTTGCACCAGGCATCGAGGCCCTTGATGTGATCGCTATGCTCATGAGTAATGAGAAGAGCCGAGACGTTGTCTGTCGAGAGCCCCAGTTCTGCCATGCGCTTTAATGTCTCGCGGCGAGACAGTCCGTCATCGACCATAATGAGCCCCCGGGGGGCTTCGACGAGCGCACAGTTGCCTTTTGAGCCGCTGCCAAGGATATGAAGGTGCAGACGAGACATAAGATTCCAAAGGATACAATGGGTGCGAACGAATAGAGGAGGAAGCAAATGCCAACGGTATCTCAGCATTACGGACATCATGCTGCATCGCGGGCTGATGATAAAGCCCTGGCAATGCGGCAGACGGCTGCCCCCGTGGTGCTCATGGTATCAGGTGGTGCGGACTCGACGGCTTTGCTCCTTATGGCGTGCACATCAAAGTTGGATATTCTGGATGGGCGCGGTGTAGCCCCCATCGCGCGCGAGCGACTGCACGTGCTGCATGTGAACCATCATCTGCGCGGCGAGGCATCCGATGGCGACGAGGCCTTTGTGCGCGGCCTATGCGCACAATATGGTTTGCCGCTGTGTGTTGAGCATGCCTATTTTGATAATGAATCGGGCAATATCGAGGCGGCTGCCCGCGAGGTGCGGTATGCCGCGGCGCGAAGGTATGTTCGCGAGCTCTGCGCCCAGACGGGGGCACCGCGAACGGCGGCTCGTATCTGCACCGCGCACACGTCTTCGGATCGCGCGGAAACGTTTTTGATGAACGCGATTAAGGGTTCGGGGCCCGCTGGTCTATCGAGCATTCCCCGCCGAAGGAATATCGTGGTGCGTCCCTTGCTCGACCTGACTCATGATGAGCTCGTGGGCTATCTGCAGGTGCATGGTCAGCCGTGGCGAGAGGACGAGAGCAACGAGGACGTGTCGTACTTGCGTAACTACGTGCGCCATCGAGTGATGCCGGTGGTGGCGCAGCGCAACGCGAGCGTCTGTAAGACGATTGGCGCCGCTTGCGAAATTCTGGGCGATGAGGACGCCTTTCTTTCCCAGCTTTCCGCACAGGCGTTTCGAAGCTGCCTGCGTAAGGAGGCGGCGGGTGCACTGGTCCTTGACGCCCGCCGACTGGCCGCGGCCGAGGTGGTAATTGCCCGGCGCATGGTGCGACTGGCAATTAAGCGTATCGACCCCGACGCTCGCCCGGAGATGCGGCATGTGGAGCGCGTGCTTGCCTGTGTTGCCGAAGGCTCGGGTTCGGTCACGCTGCCGGCGGGAATCGATGCGCGCGTGGAGTTTGGCATGCTGTCATTCAAGGCCCCGGCGGCGCGCGAGGGGTTAGTTGCCGATTGGATCACCATTCCCGGTCGATTGCCGCTGGGGGCGGGCCGCATCCTGGTGGCAGAGCCGATAGCCGTCAAGCCGGGGTGCGATATTGTGCGCCGTGCCCGCGAACTTGCGGGTGCCGGAGGGGTGGTCGCTATGGTGGATGCCGCGACGCTGGGCTTTGCCGATCGCGATAGCGAACGGATGCTCGCCGGCTCGCGCGGGGAGATTCCCGCCGAGGCGCGTTTGGCGCGTCTGTGGGTAGACGGTCCCGCGCCGGGGGATGTGATGTGTCCGTTGGGCATGAGTGGGCGAAGTAAGAAGGTGTCCGACCTGCTCAACGAGGCTCGTATTCCCGTTTCTGAGCGCGCAGGCGTTCCTGTGGTGAGAACGGCTCCGGGAGGTGCCGTGGTATGGGTCGCAGGCGTTCGCGCGGACGAGCGTTTTAAATGCACGGCCGCAACGCGCGTGGCGTATCTGCTTCGTGTGGTCGATGCGGAATAGCGTCCCGCGTCAGCTATTCTGTGCGACGTTGACGGTATTCCCGCGCTGATGGCGTACGGGCTGGAAAATATACCCCGTGCGCTGCTAGAATGTGAAGCTCGCGTCCATACGGCGGTGTGTGGGCGATAAGCACAAGAAAGGGTTGTCATGGCTTCTCAACATCCGGATATCGAGAAGGTTCTGTTTACGCAGGAGGATATCGACGGTATCGTCTCTCGCCTAGGCGAGCAGATTACTCGCGACTACGCGGGTAAGGATCTGGTGCTGATTGCGGTCCTGCGCGGCGCCGTGGTCTTTATGGGCGACCTGATGCGCAAGATCGAGCTGCCGACCAACATCGATTTCATGGCTGTTTCGAGCTATGGCGACGGTGTGAAGTCCTCGGGTATCGTGCGTATCATTAAGGACCTGGATATCGACATCCGCGGTCGCGACGTGCTGATCGTCGAGGACATTCTGGACTCGGGCCTGACGCTCAAGTATCTGATGAAGAACCTCGAGAGCCGCAAGCCCGCTTCTCTGGAGGTCGCCGCCTTCCTGTGGAAGGACGTTGAGGACCGTACCTCGGCCATCACGCCCAAGTATGTTGGAACCCATTGCCCCGATGCCTTTGTGGTGGGCTACGGCCTCGACTATGCCGAGCGCTATCGTAACCTTCCGTATCTGGGCATTTTGAAACCGGAGGTTTATTCGTAAGATGCCCGACGACCGCAACGATAACAATTCCCAGACTCCCCGGGAGCCTAAGATCCCGGGGGTGCCCGGAGGCAAGAAGCCCACGCGTACGGGCTGGCTGTATTTTATTTTGGCTTGCGCGCTCCTGGGCTACGCCTTCTTTAACATGGGCTCCGGCTTTGCCAATTCCAGCAATACCGTTAAGCTCGCGACGAGCGAGATGGTGAGTGCCATCAAGCAGGATCGCGTCGAAGATCTGACCTATACGGTTCAAGACGGAAGCGTGACGGGTCATTACTGGAAGACGAAGAAGGACAAGGGCGATACGAGCGAGCTCAAGAGCTTCTCCTCGACCTATGTCGGCTCCGATTCGCTTGCCGAGCTTATGGCGGAGCACCCCGATACCAAGTACATCGTCAACACCAATGATCCCGATTTTTGGGGCGACCTGGCGATGAGCGTGCTTCCGACGATCGCCCTGATTGCCATCATGTTCTACTTTATGCGCCAGATGATGGGCGCCAACAACAGGAACATGCAGTTTGGCAAGACCAACGCCAAGACCAACGAGGCCACGCGCCCCAAGGTCAAGTTTGAAGACGTTGCCGGCGTGGACGAGGCGGTCGAGGAGCTCGAGGAGATCCGCGACTTTTTGAGCGATCCCGATCGCTATCGCAAGCTGGGCGCCAAGATCCCGCGCGGCGTGTTGCTGGTGGGCCCTCCGGGCACCGGTAAAACGCTGCTGGCCAAGGCCGTTGCCGGCGAGGCGGGCGTGCCGTTCTTTAGCATCTCGGGTTCTGACTTTGTCGAGATGTTCGTGGGTGTCGGCGCCAGCCGTGTGCGTGACCTCTTTAAGGAGGCCAAGTCCCAGGCCCCGTCGATCATCTTCATCGATGAGATCGATGCCGTGGGACGTCAGCGCGGAGCTGGCTTGGGCGGCGGTCACGATGAGCGCGAGCAGACGCTCAACCAGCTGCTGGTTGAGATGGACGGTTTTGAGGAGAGCGAGTCGGTCATCCTGATCGCCGCCACCAACCGCCCCGACATTCTGGATCCGGCATTGCTGCGTCCCGGTCGTTTTGACCGTCAGGTTACGGTCGACCGTCCGGATGTGAAGGGCCGCGAGCAGATCTTGCGCGTGCATGCCGAGAACAAGCCGATGGACGAGGACGTGAAGTTTGAGAAACTCGCCCAGATGACCGTTGGCTTTACCGGTGCCGATCTGGCAAATCTGCTCAACGAGTCTGCGCTGTTGGCTGCCCGCCGCCATCGTTCCGTGATCTCGATGGACGAGGTCGAGGAATCGATGGAGCGCGTGATTGCTGGTCCGCAGCGCAAGGGTCGCGTGATGACCGAGGCCGAGCGCACCACGATTGCCTACCACGAGAGCGGTCACGCCCTGGTGGGTCACATCCTGGAGCACTCCGATCCGGTTCACAAGATTTCGATCGTCAGCCGCGGCCAGGCGCTGGGCTACACGCTGCAGCTCCCGCAGGAGGACCACTTCCTCAAGACCAAGAACGAGATGCTCGACGAGCTTGCCGTGTTCTTGGGCGGTCGCGTGGCCGAGGAGCTCATGTGCGACGACATCACGTCGGGCGCGAGCAACGATCTGGAGCGCGCGACCAAGATGGCGCGCGAGATGGTCACGCGCCTGGGCATGAGCGAGGAGCTTGGAACGCAGGTGTTTGGTGAGGCGCAGCATCAGGTATTCCTGGGCCGCGACTATGCCGACCATCAGGATTACTCCGAGGAGACGGCGCGTCGCATCGATATCGAGGTCCAGCGCATTATGCGTGAGGCCCATCGTCGTGCGGTCGAGATCCTGGATGCCCGTCGCGATCAGCTCGACCTGATGGCCAAGGTACTACTTGAGCGCGAGACCGTCGAGGGTGACGCCGTGAACGCCCTGCTCGACAACGAGTGGGATGTCTACCTTGAGCGCGAGGGCGATATCCTGGCGGCCAAGGAGGAGCGCAACGCCAAGGCGGCCGGCATGCCGACCAAGAAGCGTGCGCCTCGCATGAGCGAGGAGGAGCTGGCGGCTGATGCCGCGGCATTTGCGCAGGCGGCTATGCAGGAGGATGCCGAAGCCACATCCGAGACTGCCGATGATGACTGTGCCGTCAATGCCGGTGCCGACACCGACGACGACAAATAGTCTTTGTGGTGAAAGCCTCCGCGGGGAAACCTGCGGAGGCTTTTCTTTTTGTTGATTGGGGACAGACTTAAATGAGCGTTTTCACGCATTTAAGTCTGTCCCCAATCAACATTGCTGGGGTACTTTGCTCAACTAAAGCGTACAATAGCGCCTATGCGAAAGGGGTACAGATGATCAACGAAACCATGTATGCTCGCGGTGCAGAGAGCTCTATCATCCGCGAGATTTTTAGCTATGGCCTTGAGCGCAAGGCGCAAATCGGCGCGGAAAACGTATTCGATTTCTCGCTGGGCAACCCGAGCGTTCCTGCTCCCGCTGCCGTCGCGGAGTCCATCAAAAAGGCGCTTGAACTGCCGAGCGAGCAGCTGCACGGATACACGCCTGCACCGGGCCTGCCGCAGTGCCGTGCCGCCGTCGCCGAGTCGCTCAACCGCCGCTTCGGTACGAGCTATGAGGGCAAGGATGTCTTTATGACCGTGGGTGCGGCGGCTTCACTCACCTGTACGCTCAACGCCGTTACGAACCCGGGTGACGAGGTCATTGTTATCGCCCCGTACTTTCCGGAGTATCGCGTGTGGATTGAGAAGGCCGGCTGTACGTGTGTCGAGGCGCTCGCCGATGAAGATACGTTCCAGCTGAGCGTAGACAACGTTCTTAAGGCGATTACCGATAAGACGACTGCTGTCATCATCGACTCGCCCAACAACCCGACCGGTGCTGTGTATACGCGCGATACCCTGACGCGACTGGCTAATGTTTTGCACGAGGTCAACGCCAAACGCGAGCCCGAGAACCCGATCGCGCTTATCTCGGATGAGCCGTATCGCGAGATTGTCTATGGTGCCGAGGTGCCTTGGGTGCCTTCGATCTACGAGCACACCATCGTGTGCTACTCGTATTCCAAGTCGCTTTCGCTGCCGGGCGAGCGCGTGGGGTGGA
Organism: uncultured Collinsella sp.; assembly: GCA_905209765.1. Classification (GTDB taxonomy): domain Bacteria; phylum Actinomycetota; class Coriobacteriia; order Coriobacteriales; family Coriobacteriaceae; genus Collinsella. Next base: position 7,604 of record CAJLUE010000020.1, read on the forward strand.
TCCTGGTTCCCAATACGAATCCTCGGGCAGCTCGTCTAATGCCCGCCGTTGCCGGCGCCGCCCGTACGCTGGGCTTCGTGTGCGCGCCGGCGCTCTTCCAGCGCGTAATTATCGACTGCATCGATGAGCCGAGTGACGTTGAGGCCTATGCACGCAACCGCACGGCGCTTACCGGTGCATTGGCGGAGTACGGCTACACGTATGTTGAGCCGGATGGCGCGTTCTACCTGTGGGTGAAGGCGCTGGAGCCCGATGCGAACGCCTTCTGCGAGCGCGCGAAGAAGTATGAGCTGCTCGCGGTGCCCTCGGACAGTTTTGGCATGCCGGGCTGGTTCCGCTTGGGCTACTGTGTGAGCTACGAGACTATCGTCAACTCACTGCCCGCCTGGAAGCAGCTGGCCGACGAGTATCGTCAAAAGTAAAGCGCTCTGCTTACAATGTTTTACGTGAAACGGGGTTTGGCTTTAAGCCAAACCCCGTTGTCTATGCCGTTGTGTGATTGGGATGAAGCAGTTTTACGACTGCCGAAAGCTATGCGTACAATGAATATACGCGACGGCCATACTGGACAAGGAGACCTGATGCCCTACCTTCTTTCTTGTGATATTCATACTCATACGTTGTTCTCCGCGCATGCGTACTCAACTATTGAGGAGAATGTGTACTGGGCGGCGGAATGTGGCCTGCAGGTGCTCGGATCTGCCGACCATCTGAGCTCGATGGTTACGGCTTGCCCCAACGACCTGCGCAGTTTCCAGTTCTTTATTAACCAGGATATCTGGCCGCGCATTTGGAGCGGCGTGCTGGTGCTTCGCGGCGCCGAGGTCGATATCGTTTCGCTGGACGGAAGCTTGTTTGGCGAGGACATTCCCGTGTCGCTCGATATTGCCGGCGATTCGTACAGTCACCAGCATTCGCTGTTCGATTTGGTGACGCGTAATTTGGATTATTTGGTGGCAAGCGTGCATAACCCGCAGTTTGCCGAAGGCGCGACGCTCGCCCAAACGACCCAGATGTACATCAATGCCCTGGAGCACCCCAAGGTGTTCATGCTTGGGCATACGGGTCGTTCGGGCGTGCCGTTCGATATCGATGAGGTGCTGCTGGCGGCCAAAGCCAAGCACAAGATCATTGAGATCAACAACCATAGTCTTGAGCACGGTGTCGACACTGAACATTGGGCCGTATGCCGCAAGATTGCCGAGCGCTGCGCCGAGCTGGGCGTGGGTATTGGTGTGTCGACCGATGCCCACATTGGTATGGCCATTGGCAAGCTCGAGCACGCCCGCAAGTTGCTCGACGAGATTCACTTCCCGCTGGACCTGATCGTGACGCGCGACCGCGAGACGCTGCTGCGCGAGATGGCGGCAGCCGGTGTGTGCGACCTGCGCAAGGGGATGTAACGAGACTCATATGTCCAACGAAAGGGGGGGGCGGTCCAGACGGGCCGCCCCCTTTCCCGTGCCGGAGAATTAGCGGCGCTCGAGGACCGCGACGGTCTCGGTGTGGTCGGTATGGGGGAACATGTCGACCGGTGTGATCTTGAGCAGGCGATAGCCACCGTCGAGGAGCTGGTGTAGGTCACGCTCTTGGGTGACGGGATTGCAGCTGATATAGGTGATGCGGCGCGGCTTAAGTGCGCAGGCGGCCTCGAGGAACTCGGGGGTGGAACCGGCGCGCGGCGGGTCGATGGAAAGGACGTCGACGCGCTCGTTGTTGTCGGCGGCATCGAGAATATAGTCGGTCGCATCGTCGGCCATAAACCAAGCGCTGCGGGTGAGGCCGTTGAGCTCGGCGTTGCGACGTGCGTCGGCAATGCCCGCCGGGTTGCGCTCCACGCCAAGCAGCATAATGCCGATGCCCTTGTCCTGGGCGGCTTTGGCTGCGCACAGGCCGATAGTTCCGCTACCGCAATAGGCATCCATGAGTACGTCACCCTGCTGCAGATCCATACCGTCAATGGCGAGCTGATAGAGCAGTTCGGTTTGCTGCGGGTTGGTCTGATAAAACGCGGTGGGGGAGATATCGAAGTCGCAGCCGAGCAGCTGATCGCGCATGCACTCGGCACCATAGACGATACGAGTTTCCTCACCCAAGATGGCGTTACCGGGACGGCCATTGATATTTTGGGCAACGGTGACGATATGCGGATCGAGTGCCGCGACGGCCTCAAAGAACTCCTGTGCATGCGGTAAGTCACGCTGGGCGGTCACGAGTGTGACCATGACCTGGTCTGTACGCCAACCGCAGCGGACGACGGCATAGCGAAGCAAACCAAGATGCTTGTCCTCATTAAAGGCGGGAATATGCAGCCGCTCAGCTTCGCGTGCGATGCCGTTGAGAATCTGACGGGCGCCCGGCGCCTCGACAGGACATTCGGGTACGGCAACGATTCTGTGCGTGCCGCGCTCAAAGAAACCGCAACGGACAGCGCCCTCCTTACCGGGAGCAAAGGGAGTGGCAGCCTTATGGCGAAAGCCACGCGGCGCAGGATATTTACCCGGGTCGCCCAGGGTGACGCCCATACCGCGAATAGGATCAACGGCAATACCCTCGCGCTCACAGAGCTCAGCAAACAGCTCTTCCATAGCAGCCTGCTTGGCCGCCAACTGCTTCTTATAAGGACGATTGAGCGCCGTGCACCCACCGCAAGATTTCATGATCGAACAGGGAGACTTGGGGTCCACAGTTTTACGAGCAGGCTGAGCCGAATCCTTGCGCGAGCCCTTGGAACGAACGTGAGACGCCTTATCTCCACCCTGACGAGAGCCAGAGCGCTTGGCCTTAGCCTTGCTCTTGGCCGACTTGCTTTTTGCAGCTTTAGAAGACTTGGATTTCGTAGAAGATTTCTCCTCCTTCGACCCCTCAGCCGCCTCCACCAAAGCACGACGAGCCCTACGCTCCGCACGAGATTCTGCCATGAATTAACCCCACTAATTTACAAATTGAAAGCTGCAAGCATTGTACCGTGCCAAGCTAGCGGACGATATGCAAGCGCCCATTTCCTGTCAGCGATAAGTCCAACGACGTTTGCCCGGCGTGGGCGGGGAGCGGCGCGTAATTAAGTTTATCGCGAGTTCCGCACGCAAAGGAAAGCACTTAATGTGCTTTCCGTCTTGCGCAGGACTGTAGAGCAGGAAACTTAATTACGCGCCGCTCCCCGCCCACGCCGGGCAAACCCTCCCTTGTACTTTATCAAGGTAGAGTGTATGATTCTGAACGTTACATGACTCACTTTACCTAACTAAAGTGCCATCAAGGGGGAATACCATGAATACCGATATGTCTCGTCGTCAGTTTGTTGGTCTAGCCGGCTCGCTCGCCACGGTGCTGGGCCTTGGTCTTGTCGGTTGCGGCGGTGGTGCCGGCAAGGGCTCCGCTGCTGGCTCTGCCGCGGCCAAGGATGTGAAGGGCGCTGCGGAGTCCAAGAAGCTCGTGGTGGGCTTTGATAAGTCCTATCCTCCGTACGGCTTTGTGGGCGACGATGGCGAGTACACCGGCTTTGATCTCGATCTGGCCAAGGCTGTTGCCGATAAGCAGGGCTGGGAGGTCAAATACGAGGCCATCGACTGGGATGCCAAGGATACGCTGCTTAACTCGGGCGCCATCAACTGCATCTGGAACGGCTTTACCATGGAGGGCCGCGAGGACGACTACACGTTCTCCGAGCCGTACATGCTCAACGAGCAGGTGCTGGTGGTAAAGAAGGATGCAGGCATCAAGAGCTGGGACGATCTTGCCGGCAAGACCGTGATTACCCAGACCGATTCCGCTGCGCAGGATGTGCTCGAGGGCGACCAGAAGGATCTGGCCGCGACGTTTGCCACGCTCGATACCATCGGTGAGTACAACACGGCGTTTATGCAGCTCGAGAGTGGTGCAGTCGATGCCGTTGCCTGTGACCTCTCGATCGCTCAGTATCAGCTTGCCGCCAAGCCCGATGCCTATACGCAGCTCGACAAGCCTCTGTCCAGCGAGCACTACGCCGTTGGCTTTAAGAAGGGCGACACCAAGTCCGCCGATGCCGTGACCGAGTCGCTCAAGGCGCTCTACGAGGACGGCACGGTCAAGGACCTGTGCGATAAATATGCAGATTATGGTCTATCTTTCGATAATTGGGTGCTCAAGTAATGTCTATTCAGGTCATGATGCAGATGCTTGGCCAGGGATTCTTGGTCAGTTTGCAGCTGTTTGTGCTGACGCTGCTGGGGTCGATTCCGCTGGGAATCCCCGTGGCGTTTATGCGCATGAGCAAAATTGCGCCGCTCCGCTGGATTGCGCGTATCTATATTTCGGTCATGCGTGGCACGCCGCTCATGCTGCAGATGTTTGCCATCTACTTTGCCCCGTACTATGTGTTTGGCATTTCGCTCACGCCCGATTCCAAGTGGACGGCGTGCGTCGTGGCGTTCATCATCAACTACGCCGGTTACTTTGCCGAGATCTATCGCTCGGGCCTGCAGTCCATTCCGCGCGGTCAATACGAGGCAGCCGAGGTACTGGGCTATTCGCGCATGCAGACGTTTCTGTATATCGTGATGCCGCAGGTCGCCAAGCGCATTTTGCCGGCGATGGGCAACGAGATCATCACGCTGGTCAAGGACACGTCGCTGGCGTTCGCCATCGGCGTGGGCGAGATGTTCTCGACGGCCAAGGCGCTGGTCGCCTCGCAGGTGAGCATGGTGCCGTTTGCAATCGCGGCGCTGATCTACTGGGTTTTCAACTTCGTGGTCGAGATGCTGTTGGGCGCCGCCGAGAAAAAATTGGATTACTACCATGACTAGTTCGGTAATGAATATAACGAACGCACGCAAGGCGTTTGGCGGCAATGAGGTGCTCAAGGATATCTCGCTCGAGGTCAAGCGTGGCGAGGTCGTGGCGATTATCGGACCTTCGGGTGGCGGTAAGTCCACGCTGCTGCGCTGCGCCACGCTGCTCGAGACGCTCGACGGCGGCTCACTTTCGTTTGGCGACCTTGCGGTTGCGACGGATGCGGGATCGGGTGCGATATATGCGAAGGGAGATGTTCCCAAGCAAGCGCGTTCGCGTTTTGGTCTGGTGTTCCAGAACTACAATCTGTTCCCGCATTATACCGTGATGAAAAACATCACCGATGCGCCGATTCGCGTGCTTAAGCGTCCGCGCGAGCAGGCGGAAGCCCGCGCTCACGAGCTGATTGCGCAAATGGGGCTGACGGGCAACGAGAACAAGGTGCCGTGTGAGCTTTCGGGCGGTCAGCAACAGCGTGTGAGTATCGCCCGCGCCTTGGCGCTCGACCCGGAAATCTTGTTCTTTGATGAGCCGACCTCGGCGCTCGATCCAGAGCTGACGGCCGAGGTTCTGCGCGTCATCAAGGATCTGGCCGCGCAGAATATGACGATGGTGATTGTGACGCACGCGATGCAGTTTGCCCGCGACGTTGCCGACCGCGTGGTCTTTATGGACGGCGGCCGCATTGTCGAGGAGGGGCCTGCCGAGCAGGTCATCGACCATCCGCGCGAGCAGCGTACACGCGAGTTCTTGAGTCGTATCGAGGGGTAGGTCCAGCTATTTACTCAACTATTAATTGGGGCGAAGCCGCCGCAGGTCTTACGGCCTACGGCGGCATTTTGTTTGCATCGGCGGGATCCAATAATCGCCTCGCATACGTTCTTCTTCCTCTCGCCGCCTGTATCCATACGTGCGCCGAAAGGTCTGCATGGACAGGCGACTGCAAGGGTAGGGTGGTGGCATAGGACATTTGGAGGGTGAGTCGGCTCGGCTGCCGACCATGCTGCTCCCGGGACGGCATCGACCGCGAACTCTCCCCGTTGGCGTCGCGCATCGCGCGCGACCCTGCAAGGAGGTCATCATGGGTGCTCCCAAGACCGGCAACGTAAGGAACGTGGTGCTCGTAGGCCAAGGCGGGGTGGGCAAGACTTCACTCGCCGAGGCCATGCTCCACCTTTCTGGCAAGACCGCCCGCCTGGGCGGCCACGACGGCACCAAGCCCACGCTCGACTATGACCCCGAAGAGGTCAAGCGTGCGTTTTCCATCTCGACGACCATCGCGCCGATCGATTGGAAGGGCGCCCGCATCAACGTGCTCGATGCCCCGTGCTACCCCGATTTTATCGGCGACGCCTTTGCCGCGATGAGCGTCTGCGAGACGGCGCTGTTTGTGGTCGACGCCGAGGCCGGCCCGCAGCCGACGACGGTTAAGCTTTGGTACGCCGCCGAGGACCTGCGCCTGGCGCGCGCGGTGTTCGTAAACCGCCTGTCGCGCCCCGAGGCCAGCTTTGCGACCACGATGGACCTGCTGCAGGAGCGCTTTGGCACGCGCCTAGGCGCCGTGACCCTCCCCTGGGGCGAGGGCGAGGACTTTGACGGCATTATCGACCTGGTGCGTATGAAGGCGCGCCATTGCAACGGCACCGAGGCCGTTGAGTCGGAGATCCCCGAGGAGTATCGTGCCCAGGCTGAGGAGGCCCACGACCATCTGTGCGAGTTGGTGGCCGAGGCCGACGATGAGCTGATGATGAAGTACTTGGAAGGCGAGGAGACGCTGACGCAGGAGGAGCTTGAAGGCCTGTTGTCGAAGGCGATCGCCGAGCGCATCTTTGTGCCGGTCTTTGCGGGCGATTGCATTAAGGAGCAGGGCGTCAACTCGCTGATGGACGACATCGCCACGTACTTCCCGACGCCGACTGACTACGGCGAGATGCCGCTCATCGACGGCGACTCGCTCAAGATCTCGAGTGACGATGACCGCCCGGTGGCGTTTGTGTTTAAGACTCTGGCCGACCCGCAGCAGGGTCGCATCAGCTTTATCAAGGTGCTGACGGGTACGCTTGAGCCGGGCCTTGAGCTGGTCAATGCGCGTACGCGCAAGGGTGAGCGTCTGGCCCATCTGTATGTGATGTGCGGCCGCGATATGACCGAGGTTGGCCATGCCTATGCCGGCGACATCATCGTGGCGCCCAAGCTGGCCGCCGAGACGGGCGATACGCTCTCGATTACCGGCAAGGTCGAGGCTGCGGCGTTTAAGTTCCCCAACTCGCAGTACCGCATCGCCATTGAGGCCGAGAACCGCGGCGACGAAGAGAAGCTCTACACGTTTATCGAGAAAGCCTGCAAGGCCGATCCGACCATGAGCATCGACCGCGACGAGGAGACCGGCCAGACTATCATCTCCGCCGTGGGTGAGGCGCAGGTTTCGGTGCTGCTCAACCGTCTGGAGGACCGCACCAAGGTCGTCGCCAAGAGCGTGCCGATCCGCATTCCGTATCGCGAGACCATCCGCCGCACGGCGAGCGCCCAGGGTCGCCACAAGAAGCAGACCGGTGGCGCCGGTCAGTATGGCGACTGCTGGCTGCGCGTGGAGCCGCTTATTGGGCCCGACGGCACGAGCGACGGCTATGAGTTTGTGGACGAGGTCGTGGGTGGCCGCATCCCGCGCTCGCTGATCCCCGCCGTGGACAAGGGCGTCCAGGAGACCATGAAGGACGGTATTATTGCCGGCTATCCGCTCACGGGCATTCGCGTGGCTGTGTACGACGGCTCGTATCACAGCGTCGACTCCAACGAGATGGCGTTCCGCGCGGCGGCTCGCATCGGCCTGCGCAAGGTATGCGCCGATGCCGACCCGGTGGTGCTGGAGCCCATCGAGGAAATCACGGTGACTATCCCCGAGAGCTACGCCGGCGCCGTGATGGGCGACATCTCGGCCTCGCGCGGTCGCGTGACGGGCATGGAGACCGATGAGCGCGGTGACACCGTGGTTATCGCGCAGGCGCCTCTCGCCGAGCTGACGGATTACTCGACGCGTCTGCGCTCTATCACGCGCGGCACGGGTGACTTTACCATGAAGCCCGCTGGCTACGAGCAGGTGCCTTATGACGTTCAGGCCAAGCTGGTCGAGCGCTATGAGGAGGGTCGCGCCAAGTAGCGTGCGATTTTGCCTGCAACATACATGCCGATGCAAGGGCCGCTCTGGAAGTGCCACGCCAAGTAGATCGATGTAGGGCAACCACCACGATGGGAATAGTCCCCATCGTGGTGGTTTTTGGTGGGCGAGGTGCCTGCCGGCTTTTACTGGGCCCGTCTCCTTTCATGCCGTCGCGAAAGATAGATCTCCTTTGATAGAATAAACGTATATAGACGTCTATTTGAACTAGGAGGCAATATGTTCGAGGCGGTTATCTTCGATATGGACGGGCTCATGTTCGATACTGAGCCGATTTGGGCTTCCTGCTGGCCCAAAACCGCAATTGAGTTTGAGGTTGAATGCAAAGAGGGTCTTGCGGACGCCATGCGTGGCACCAATGGATCGGAAGCGGTGTCCATTATTCGCGAGTGGTATGGTGATGAGGTCGATTCTCAAGCGTTTGTTGACCGTTTTTACGAAATAGCGCATGAAGCGCTGGCTCAGGGCGCAGAGAAGAAACCCGGATTAGATCGGCTTCTCGACTATCTTCAGGCTGAGGGAATTCCGATGGCGGTTGCTTCATCATCGAGCAGAAAAATGATCGAGGCAAATTTGATAAGGGGAGGAATACTCCCTTATTTCGATTCGATCGTCTCTGGTATTGAGGTCGAACACGCCAAGCCTTATCCAGACGTCTTTTTGAAAGCGGCGGATGAGCTAGGAGCTTCGCCGCAGAAATCCCTCGTTTTAGAGGATTCCTATAACGGGGTGCGTGCGGGATTTGCAGGAGGATTTTGCACTGTCATGGTCCCCGATCTCTCTGAGCCAACAGATGAGATGGAAAGATTGGCCACGGCAATAGTTCCGAGCCTAAATGACGTTACCGATATGCTGGCAAATGGGGCGCTGGGGTAAGCATGTCAAATGAAAGGGGCTGTCGAGTGCTTCTCGGCAGCCCCTTTTTTCGATTTGCTGTATTTAGTGCTTTGCGCATAAATCAAAAAGGTATATAGTCGTCTATAAACAGGTACATAGACGTCTATATAAGTATCTGGAACGAAAACTCAACTCGAATTGCCGTAACCCGGTTGGAGGAATCATGGCAGTTGTAACTTCGACTGAGCTGATCCAGATTGCACGCAAGAACGGATGGCTCCTTCCCGCATATAACACGACGAACATGGAGATGACCTTAGGTATCCTGGATGGATTACAGAGGGCCGGGATGCCGGGTATTCTTCAGATCGCCCCTACTAACGTCAAGCTGTCCGATTACGGCATGATCGCATCCATCGTAAAGCGCGCGGCGGAGGATTATATCGTTCCCACGTGTCTGCATCTCGATCACGGCAAGACGCTCGAGGACGTACGCCAGGCGGTCCAGGCTGGCTTCACCTCTGTCATGATCGACGGTGCCGCGCTTTCCTTTGAAGAGAACATTCGCTTCTCGCGCCAGGCGGTCGACTATTGCCATTGCTATGGCGTGCCCGTCGAGGCGGAGCTTGGCGCCATCAAGGGCAAGGAGGACGATCATGTTTCCGAGGCGGACCTTAAGACCGACCCGGATCAGGTTTGTGAGTTCGTAGAGCGCACGGGCTGTGATTTGCTGGCCGTGTCCATCGGTAATGTTCATGGCCTCGAAGATGAGCCGCGCATCGATTTGCCGCTGCTTGAGAAGCTTGCAGAGGTATCTCCGTGTCCCCTCGTTCTTCATGGCGGCTCGGGAATTCCCTACGAGACCATCCATGCGATGCAGCCGCACAAGATGTCCAAGATCAATATTGCAAGCGACCTGCGTAAGGCCTACATCACAACTGTTGGCAAGGCGTATGAGGCAAACAACAATGAGCACAATCTTGCCAAGGTGCTAATCGATGCTCGAGAAGCCGTCGCGGCCGTTGCCTACAAAACGACCCGCGCCATTAACGGCATCGCTGAGTAAATCGGAATTATGGATATGGATGAGGCGATAATGGGCGCGCTCTACCTTGGTGTCGATGTTGGCACGTCATCGGTGAAGCTTACGTGCATTGATGAAAGTGGAAAAGTTGTCGCAACTGCAAGCGAGGCTTACGAATGCTCTGAGCCTCATCCCGGTTGGAGAGAGATCGAACCCGGGATATGGTGGGATGCCGTTTGTTCGGCGTGCGCCTTGCTTGGGGAGAAGGTCGACCTGTCTCTAATTAAGGGCGTTGGGGCCACCGGGCAAATGCATACGACGGTGCTGGTTGATGCTGCTGGGGTTCCGACATGTCCGGCGATAATGTGGAATGATCAACGCACGATTGACACTGTTTTTGATGAGAAGCAGTGGGCGCTAGCTGTAGGTTTTCCTCAGGTTGCCAGCTTCCTTTCAACTGGGGTTCCGGCAATGAACCTTGCATGGATGGCTAAAAACAACCCAGCAGCTCTTTCCAAGAGCGAGGTATTCCTTTCGGTTTCGGATTGGATCGCTCTCAAGTTTGGCGGACATCCCGGCATGGACTATTGCGGAGCGTCGACAACGGGGCTTTTCGATAATAAGAAGCAAACTTGGATTGACGAGGTTTGCGAGCATTTTGGGGTTCCCGAGTCGTTGCTTCCCGCTGTCGAGCCTTCCGACAAGGTTATCGGGGTCGTTAGCGAAAGGGCTTCGGCTGAGACGGGAATTCCCGCAGACGCTTCGATTGTAAGGGGGACGGGCGATAATCCTGCGGCGGCGATTTGTACGGGCTGTCTCCTGGAGGGCATTCCCACCATTTCGCTTGGCACAAGCGGTGTGCTGATGTATTCGGCCGAAGGGGTTGAACTTCCAGATGTTGGTAAGCCCGTATTGTTTAAATGGGGTAATACTCTTAAGACGCAAGTTCAGCTCAGTATTAGGTCGTGTGGTGGAGCTAAGGAGTGGTGGTACGGACAGATTCTAGACAGCGACTCCTACGATCTCGAGGACAAGGCCGTTGAGGATCCTTTCTACGAAATGAGGGACCTCATGTTCTATCCGCATCTGTCGGGGGAAAAGGTCTTGCACGGTTGCCCGTCGGTTCGAGGTGCCTTTTTGGGGCTTGACCTTGACACGACGCGTTCGGAGCTTGAGAGGGCACTTATGGAGGGCACGGCATATGCCCTCAGGGAACTCAAGGAATCCGTGAACCATTCGCAAGAGTGGTTCGGTATCAGGCTTGTTGGCGGAGGGGCTAAGAACGATTTTTGGGCGCAAACGCTCTCAAACGTGTTGGGAATCGATTTAGTGCGCATGGATTCGTCCGGTGCCGGTCAGGGCGCGGCATTGCTAGCGCTTTCAGCTTCTTGCGGACAAGATTTGGCCGATATTGCCGCCGGGGTCTGCAAAAGGCTAGATTCCGTTGAAAAAAACGACAAAGTCCACGAGATATACAATGTGCGTTTTGACAGGTACATGCGCATATTTAAGGCATTAGAAAATATCTATGAGCTAAAGAGCGCATAGCCGTTTGCCCTACAAAACCAACCATTCACCGAAAGGAATGCAAGAGCAAAGCTCAGAAGGTAGTCACTTTGTAATATATAGACGACCGTAGACAACCATGAGCGTATATGGCCGAATGAAAGGGGAGGAGCGGGCGCTCAGGTAGGACGATAGCAGTAACGAACATCAATTAAGGAGAATGAAAATGGGAGCAGTAAACGATTTCCTTATCTTCCTTGCGGAGGGCTTTACCGGCCTTTTTAATGCTGCGGGCGAGCAGTTTGCCTCGTTTATCACGGGCATGATTCCCATGCTGATTTGCCTGATCCTTACGATCAAGGCAATCATCCAGCTGATTGGCGAGGAGCGCGTCTATGGGTTCATGAAGAAGTGCACCAAATATGCGGTTCTCCGCTATACCCTCATTCCATTCCTTTGTACCTTCTTCCTCTGCAACCCGATGGCGTACACCTTTGGTGTGTTTGTCGAGGAGGACTACAAACCTGCATTCTACGATGCGGTCGTGTCCATGATGCATCCCATCGTCGGCCTTTTCCCGCACGCCAACTCGTCCGAGCTTTTTGTTTGGCTTGGCATCTCGGCTGGCTACGAGGCACTGGGAAAGAACTCCTCTGAGCTTGCCATCCGCTTCCTCGTCGTTGGTCTGATCGTTTGCCTGATCAAGGGCATCGTTACCGAGAAGCTGTACCTCATCATGAAGAAGCGCAACGAAGCTAAGCTTGCTGCCTAGTGGTTCAGCGCAAAAGGAGAGTCTAGATCATGAGTGAATTTAAAAGCGTAAAGGCGTCCCACGGCGGCAACGGTTGGGGCGGACCCCTTATCATTACCCCCACGGCCGAAAAGCCCTATGTTCTGAGCGTGACCCTGGGCGGAATCAGTCCGGTTGCCCTTCGCATCGCGGAGCTTACCGGCGCCGAGGCGCACGATCAGTTTAAGGACCCGATCGAGACCGATCAGGCATGCGCTGTTGTTATCGACTGCGCTGGCGTGGCCCGCTGCGGCACTTATCCCAAGATGGGTCTTAAGACGCTGAACATCAAACCTGGTTCCCCGTCTGGCCCTCTGGCACAGTTCATCACCGAGGATCTCTTTGCGTCCGATGTCAATCCCGATTGCATCGCTCTTGTCGATGCCGCGGATGTTCCCGCTGAGCCGGTAAAGACCGAAAAGGCACACGAGGAGACGACGAAGGAAAACGTTCACGCAAAGATTGCTGAGGGGCGCGCCGAGATTGCGTCCAAACAGTCTAACGGGTTTATGGACGTTGTCTCTAAGATCGGCACCGGCGTTGGTCGCGTCATCAGCATCATCTATCAGGCTGCACGTGATACCGTGAATGACGTTATCCGCAACATCATCCCCTTTATGGCGTTTGTCTCGGTGTTGATCGGCATTATTAACTACACGGGTTTCGCGAACGTTCTTGCCGGCGTTCTCACTCCGCTTGCGGGCTCGCTGCCCGGTATGCTGGCAATTGGCATGTTCTGCTCAATCCCGTTCCTTTCGCCATTGATCTGCCCGGGCGCAATCATCGCTTCTGTGCTTTCTGTTCTTGTTGGCGACCAAATCGCCAACGGCACGATTCCCGCTAACTTTGCCCTTCCCGGCTTCTTTGCCGTCAACTGCCAGGTTGGTTCTGACTTTGCTCCCGTTGGCATGACTCTCATGGAGGCAAAGCCCGAGACGATCGAAATCGGTTACCCTGCATTCCTGTTTGGCAAGCTGATTACCACCCCGATCCAGATTATTCTCGCCTACGTACTGTCCTTTGGCCTGTAAACTGAATGCTTTAAGAGGGAAAGGCCCGCTATGCTCAACGCACTCATTACAATAGCCTTCTTTATTCTTGTATGGCTTGCAGGAACATTCACCCAGTATCGCTATTGGAAGAGGGTGCGTGTTCTCATCCATGAGCGCGCTCGCGATCATGAGGGATACTTGGGCACGGGTATGTGCAAGGTGAGTTTTAGCCGAAAGGCGTTTGTGATGATCCTGACTGATCATGACGGCGTGATTAACGGTTGCTATGAGCTCAAAGGGCTTTCCCTCAAACCGGAGTTTTCGGAGATGAGCGAGATGTTGGGGTTGAATATCGAGACCGCCCTAGACCATCTGGCCAACGAAAGCTATCACGATGCTTTTGCCCAGGCTATTCGTGTTATCGACAGGTCAATGACTGCGCCTGCGGCGTAACAAAGATAGGAGAAATCAAATGTACAAGGTTAAGGTCACTGAGATCGGCTCGTTTGTTGAGGAGCTTCTCAACGAGAAGATGGTGGTCCTGTTTGGCCCGACCGCTCCTGCAGAGTTGCGCGACATCTGCGTCGTTCACGATGGAACTCCTACAGAGGATAACGTGCTTGCTGAGGGCGGCACCATTTCCATCGGCGATCAGGTCTACACGATTAAGGAGTTTGGTGAAGCTGCGAACGAGAACATGGGAGGGCTCGGTCATCTAACCATTGCGTTCGATGGCGAGCGAGAGCTGCTTCCTGGAACGGTTCTCGTGACACCAAGCGTGCTTCCCAAGCTGGAAACCGGCATCGAGATTAGCTTCAACGGCTAAATCGCTCGGTATGGCAGGCCATGTATTAGTCGGAAAGGACGTGTTCTCATGAAACGTTCCGATTTAAAACTGCCACTTTTCACAGTCAGTCCTAAGACCTATTTGCTTGCGGACGATTCAATTGCAGCGGCTCATCTTACGGATGAAATCGCAAAAGATCGAGATCATTCGATTTTTTGGACTGCTCCCGTTCCCGAGCTCTGCGCAGTTGCGAAGGATTTGAAATTTGCAATTCCCACAGCGCAGCATGCCGATCTTGTCGGTGACGGAAAAGGAATGGGACTGACACCTCTTGAGTCGCTTAAGAGCGCGGGAGTTCAAGCTGTCTTTCTAAATCACACGGCACACCCCCTGGCCGTTGATAAGTTGGCGGCAACGATCGATCGCGCTCGTGAGCTTGAGATTCTAACCATTGTTGCAGCCGATAGCGTGACAGAGTCCAAAGCGGTTGCGGCGATGGACCCGGACGTGATTCTTTGCGAGCCGAGTAGCCTTGTGGGAACCGGCCATACAAGCGGTGATGATTACATCGCGGAGACCATCGCTGCCGTAAGGTCCATCAATCCCGACATCGTTATCATGGAGGGAGCGGGAATCAGGTGCGGAGGCGACGTTCGTCGCCTGATTGGACTTGGCGCGCAAGGTACCGGCATTTCGAGCGCCCTGGCGATTACGGATGACAGGGCAGCGTTGCTTACGGAGCTGTTTGACGCGCTGGACTAAAACCGTTTACAAAAAGGCGAACCCACGGGTTCGCCTTTTTGCGTTTTGGAATTATGTTAAGCGCAATGCCGCCGCTCTCAAGAGCTTTAATGGCGGCGCTGAAAAACGGTGCCAAGCTGGAACCTGCTGGATTTAAGCCATACGCGCGCATATTCAATTGCAGAGTCATTGTCCAAGTAGACTGTTTGAAGCTGCTGAAGAAGCGGGGACTGCGTAGAGAGACCAAGCGCATCCGCGCGTTGGGTATCCGCGAGCTTTGCCACAAAGGAGGTCTTTGAGTATTCGATCTGGTGGCCTGAGAGCCGCTCGATTATTGCAAAGAGACCTTCGTTAACAAAGTCGGCTGTTTCAATACCTGGGACAAGTGCCATATTGATGTTGTTTTCGATGAACATCACAGGTTCACCCTCAACGCTGCGCACTCGCTCGAGATGAAGGTAGTCAGAACCTTCGACAATACCGAGATGTCTGGAAATATCTTCGTCCGACTTACGAATTTCGCAATCGAGAATGCTTGTTTCGAAAGAAAGACCTTGCTCGATTAGAGATTCGGAGAAAGAGATAAGACCCTCTGTAAGGGGGAAAGAGATGTCTTTTGACTTAACGTAAGTTCCCTTTCCCTGAATTTGCTCAAGCAGGCCCTCATCAACAAGCCTGGAAATGGCCTTTTTGATGCTGCCGCGGCTGACGCCGAGCGTGCTCATGAGCTCGACTTCCGACGGGATTTTGGATGCTTGCTCCCAAGCTCCTGAGGCGATGTTCTCGCGCAGATAGTCGACCACCTGCATATAGATGGGGGTGGGACAATCCTTTTTTATATGTGAATTGTTGACGCGATTGGTCACAGTCTCTCCTGATTACTTTGAAGCAAAATTACCTTCATTTTACGTTGTTTTGCTTCGATTAACTTATCGAGATTGTGATTGCAAAGAATAAATCACGTTTTAGTGTAAGGCTTCCGCTGCTTTGGCTGCCTGTCTGGCGTCTGCCTTCTACTCTTCATCGACAATACGGATATCTTGGAGAGATGGCCCCATGTCATAGAAATGCGCCGTAGGAGGCAAGAATTAGCCTCCCGTGCGCGTCGGTGACAAACGATGCGGGCGTGGCCCCGGTTGAACCTACTCTCCGGTGGCCTGGTTGCGGCCGGTGGCGTAGTCAATCTGCACGTGCGGCTGCAGGTTGTAGCAGTACACGTGGAAGCACAGGGTCTTGCCGTGGTCCTCGATCGATTGTGCTTCCAGACGAACGCCACGACAGACGAGTTCCTCTTCGTTGTACATGGGCGTGACGCGGTAGAGCACGTGGTTGCCCGTGTCGTGGATGTAGTCGAGGATCTGCTCTTCAAACGGCAGCATGCCCGTCTCGTTGAGGTAGCGCGTGCCGGTGAGGAGATTTTTGCGATTGGCGTTCTCGCCGCAGAGCGACCAGGCGATGAGGTGGCAGCGGTTGTAGAGGCTCTGGCCTGGAATAAAGTCGTAGCGCTGCTGGTGCCAACCGGCAGGATGGATGCGCGAGATATCGCCGCGCTTTCCCTGTCCGAGCGACTCGGGGCCTACGCAGGCGAGCGCCTTGCGAGTGCGGCCCAGGCTGTCGAGCTTGGAGAATTTCTTAAAGCAGCCCTCTTCGGTGGCGCGCTCGTACTCGTCGAGCGTGAACGACGGCATACCCAGCGGGTGCGTGCTGTCGGCGCGAAGGGCAACGTAGGGGTTGCCGGCGTAGTCGGGAATGCTGCTGAGATAAACACCGCGGGCGCGGTTGAGGTCGGGGTTTTCGACCTCGTCGATGGGGGTTGCGGCACTATCCGCGGAGGCAGTGTCACCGGTGTCGGTTGCGGCGGATTCAGAGCCATCGCTAGAGTCTTGGCTATTTTGAGAGTCCGAGGAGCTCGCTGTTCCCGATTCGAGCCGGGCAACCAGGTCCGCTTCGTCGTCGGTACGGTTGGGACTCTCGCTTTGTTTTTCGGCCAGAGCCGCTGCCTGCTCATCGCTTTGCGGCGACAACAGCTTGGGCGCTCCGTCGAGCGATCCCGTAAACAACGCAAACCCCAGCACCACGGCGGTGCCGATGGAAAGTGCTTGCTTGTAGGCGGACTTGCGCGACATTGAGGCTCCTGGATGGACGGTTGGGAATCTACCAGTCTAGCAGGAGCCGGCAGGGGCCGTTCTGTCGAACAAATACTTAAGATTTGGGATAGACGTTACTGATTCATTTGCCTCATATGGAGCTACGGCGGTTGTGCATATGGAGCTATTCGGCGCTTCCCCAGATAAAACCTGCCAAAATAAACCTGTCCCTTTTCGGTGGGTTAATCGTGAGTTATTTCACCGCAGCTTAAGGTACGGTTGGGATGTGCGCACTTTAAAGAGAGGGGCCCATGATTAGAGAGGTCGCGCTCATCTCTCTAAATGTCTCTCTAAAGAGAAAGCCAGTTAAAGAGATAACATTAGGCAATCTAGCAGTGAATTCGATACATCTTTCTAAATTTCTCTCTAAAATAAGGTGCTTATCTCTCTAAAGTTAGAGAGATATACTATACTTTAGAGAGATAAATCTATCGTTTTAGAGAGACGGAATGCCAATGCTGCTGGATGAACCTCTTGGCCTTATCGTTGAGCGCCTTCGCAGGCGGGGGACTGATGACGCATCGGTAGAAGTTAAAGCCTGCACGAATAAATTGAGCGCAGACGTATGGGAGACAGTGAGCGCTTTTGCGAACACTGCGGGTGGGCTCATTATTTTGGGCCTGAACGAGGCCGAAGGATTTGTTCCTTCGGCTAACTTTGCTATCGATAGGGTGCGCGATCAGTTTGTTTCGGGTATCGGAGACGGAGGCTCAGCGGCAGTGGTGACCCATGCGCCGCGGTACGAGCTTGATCGAGGCGAGGTCGACGGGCTCCAGGTGCTTCTGGTGCGCATCTTTGAACTTGAGCTTAAAGCGAAGCCTTGCTATATCGGCGCGCGCGGCGTGCAGAACGGTAGCTACAAGCGCGTGGATGATAAAGATATCAAGATGTCACCCGCTGAGCTATATGAGCTGCAGAGTGCGTTGCTTCCGAGCGATGCAGACGGCACGGTGGTTTCGGAGGCAACGGTCGAGGATTTGGATCCAGATGTCGTGCGGTCTATTATCGCAAATCGCCGGCTGCAGACCCCGCGCGTTTTGCGCGGGGCCGATACGCTGGAAAAGCAGCTGGTCAGACTCAATATCACTACAAAGGATGGCGCCGTGAAGCTCGCGGGGCTTCTGTCGGCGGGAATTTACCCCCAGCAGTTCTATCCCAAACTGATGATCGATGTCGCCGTTCATTCCGATGTGGAAAAATCTGCACCCGGGCAACCCCGGTTTATTGACCGCCAGTTGTGCGATGGCCCGATTCCGGCTTGCATCGAAGATGCCCTTGCCGCGATTGGACGAAACTTGCGCAAAGCGACGATAGTGCAAGGCGCTGGCAGAAGGGAGGATTGGGAAGTTCCCCAGGAGGTTTTGCGCGAGGCCTTGGCAAATGCCTGCATCCATCGAGAATATTCGCCCATGTTTGTGGGGCAGGCCGTGAGTGTCGATATCTATCCAGACAGAATAGAGATCAAAAACCCCGGTGGGCTTTGGGGCGGAAAGACGGTGGACAATCTTGCAGACGGGGAATCGCGCTGCCGAAACCCAAAGCTCATGAGCCTAATGGGGGCGACGCCGTTAGAGCATGCCGAGGGGGCCGTTGCGGAAAGCCAGGGATCTGGTATCCCGGCTATGATTCGCGAGATGGAGTCTCGTTCGCTTGGCAGGCCGAAATTTATCGTTAAGGCCGATTCGTTTACGGTGCTGCTTTCCCGGCACGGGGCGGAGCTTGCTGAAAACCGCACGTGGATTCAGAGCCATGTGGGCGCCGAGCTGACGGATCGTGAAGAAACATTGCTCATGTTTATGCGGGAGCATGGGTGCGTATGCGATGTTCAAAAAATACGAGAGGCCCTGAAGTGGGATTCGGATGACATTCGTCTGATCTGCGGGGACCTTGTAGATAAACATGCCCTGTCAAAATGCGGCAAAGACACGTTCGAAATTATCGATAGGAACAGAGAACCGTCAGCTTCGACGGCGGATAGGATCCTGGAGGCTCTCAGCGCCGAAGTGGATATGACGGCGCGAGAAATAGCGGTTGCATCGGGGGTCAGAATTTCGTCTGTCCGTTACCATCTGCCAAAAATGGCGGATAAAGGGCTCATCGAAGTAATGGGTTCATCGACGAGTCGTAACCGCCGATATCGGAAGAAGTAGATGCAGCCGGGTCGCCTCTCTAGTGCCTCTCGAAGTTAGATGGGTGCTAGAGGAGCGACTGCCTCGCGATATTTCCCCAGATAAAACCTGCCAAAATAAACCTGTCCCTTTTTGGTAGGTCAGTTAACGCAGTCCAGGTTGAGCATATGCGAGCGAGCAGGCTCCGGGTGCGGTAAGGTGACGTGAAACAAGCGGGCGCTGACCTTTTGGTCGC